>JAJZUH010000062.1 GCA_021847165.1 Pseudomonadota bacterium | reverse complement strand
TTCCTGGCCTGGGTGCTGGCGCCGGCATCGGTCAAGCCGGATACCAGGATGCCGGCCCTCGCCGGGGGCATGCCCGAAACGGAGCGGCAGGCGCTGGCCGGGAGGTTGTTCCGCTATCTGAATGCGCTGCCCCGGCAATAGCCGCACGGCGCGGGCCTGTATCCGGCCGCATGGGTGAGATCGTTTTCGAGGTGAATGGCGGCCGGCTGGAAATGCCGGGGCCAGAAAGTGCAATGCCGGATCTGTCCAACTGCAGGAACCGATCCGGCATGCTTTCAGGCACTCGGGAATGACACCCGCATGCCTGAAGAGATTCAGGGATTACAGGGAGGAAGCGATACTTGCGATGGTGACCGACAGTGCAGTAATCCAGCCCAGATTGCCCATGAATTTCGTGTCTTCGGCAGACAGCTCTTCATGTTTCTCGATCTTCGCATTGATCCGGTTCAGTTCGTCCTGCAGTTTTTTCAGGTTCGCCTGCTGAGCTTGCAATTCCTTCAGCTTGTCCTGATGCACGATTCGTAACGCTGCTGTATCTGTTGTCTTATCCATTTTTTCCTCACAGGTTTATGAACTAGAAGCACCCTAGATCAATTCCGCCGCCGGTATTGCCTGGCACCAGAACTGACGTGGGAATCATGATACATCAGTTCCAATATACTGTTTCGGCCACTTGTCTTTATCTGCGCAGGCCGTTTGTCGGCGAAGCGGGAACTTCCGCAAAAACAATAAATAATCAAATTGTTGTGCGGTGCAGGTCGGGTGAGCCCGGAGCGGCGCCCGCTGTTCTAGCGGGTAAGCCCGGCATACAGCATCAGCATCTTTTCGGGCAGATGCCTGACGTGGTCGACCACCATGTAATTCCTGGCGCCGAAGATGCGCGATACGTAGCGGTCGGCGCTGTGGTCCAGGCTGATGCAGAAGGTCTTGATGCCTGAACGGCTGGCGCCTTCCACTGCCTTCTTCGTATCGCTGAGCAGGTATTCCTCGCCGCGCACATCGACATCGTCCGGCGCACCGTCGGTGATGAGTATCAGGAGTTTCTTGCGCGAGTGCTGCCGGCTCAGGTGGTAGGTGGCATGACGTATCGCCGCGCCCATGCGGGTGGCGCGCTGTCCGGTCATGCCGGCGATCCGGGCCTTGGGGACGTCGTCGTAGGGCTGGTCGAAATCCTTCAGCCGGTAGTATTCGACATTGTGCCGGCTTTCCGAGCAGAAACCGTGGATGGCGAACGGGTCGCCGACGGTTTCGATGGCGTCCGCAAACAGCGCGCACACCTGCTGGGTCAGCTGCAGCACCGTGTGTTCCTGGCCCTGGACTTTTTCATTGGTCGAATCGGACAGGTCCAGCAGCAGCAGCACGGAGATGTCGCGCGTCTTGCGCAGCGAGCGCATCATGATGCGGGGGTCGGGTTGCACGCCCTGCCGGAGGTCGACCTGGGCGCGGATGGCGGCGTTGATGTCGATTTCGTCGCCTTCCTCGAGCTTGCGGATGCGGTGCATCCCGCCGTAGCGGATGGCGTTGAGCAATGCTTTCATGCGCGCCAGCAGATGGTAGTGCTGCTCGATGATGCTGTCGATGATCTGCAGATCGCCGGAATCGATGTGCTTTTCCCGCACGGTCACCCATGACTCGGTCTCGAGCTGGCTGCGGAAATTCCACTCGGAATAGGAATAGGTCGCCTCCGCGCCATTCCCGGCTGCATCGGACAAGGAAGCCAGCATCCTCCCGGCCTCGTCGTCCGATTCCAGCGCCGCATTGTCTTCACCCGCTTCGCCGGTGCCGGGCTTGTCGTCCTTCGCTTCGAGGAATTCGGGGTCGTAGAAGGTCAGGGGCGATTTCTGCTTGCGGCCTGAGCCGAAGCGCGCGAATTCCCAGATGGAAAACAGTTCGGATTCGAAGATGGTGGTGGGGGCGACCGGTTTCTTGCCCGCAGCGGCCCTGCTCTCCAGCCAGACGCAGCGGTTGTCGTCGCGGTAGGCTGCGCCATGCATGGCGGCGGACGGCCTGAATTTGAGCTTCTTTTCGCGCAGCGTGCGTGCCAGCGCGATGCCCATGTTCCAGGCCATGCGGTCGTCCGCCAGATCGGCTGCCGCCCGGAACAGTTCGCGTCCCTGGACGATCCACGGATCGTCATCCCGATAGGCATCATCCAGCAGCGCGCGGGCGAGGCGGTCGAGATAGTCCTGTGCTGTTCCGTCATGCGCGGGGGTGATGGTGTGCTGTTGTATCCAGAGTTTCTTCAGGCCGGGGAAGCTGCGTATCGCCAGCGCTTCCACGCGCGCGTCCTCGAGCACCTGGATCGCCGCTTTTTGCCATTTGTCGAGCGACTTTGCCGCGAACGGGTGCTGCGTGTAGATGATGTGCGCCGCCGCATGGGCCGCGGCGGCGCGGTAGATCTCCAGTCCCGGGATCGGTGTGGTTCCAGCCACCGGCAGGTCGGCATAGGCCGCGGGCAGATGGATCTCGCCATTCTCGATGCAGGGGATCTGTGCCGTGCGTTTTTCCGGGTCGCCAGCGACCGGCTTGATGACGAAATCCCGGTCCCACAAGCCGCGCAGATAGATGCCGATGCGGCGCTGGACATCGTCGAGCCTGGTTCTTTGCACCTGCGGCAAATCGCTCGCCGCCGGCTGGCGGGAGCGCGCAAGAAAGGCTTGCAGCTTGCGTGAGCAGCGCTGGAAAAAGGGGTTCATGGCGAGAGCGGGGCTGAACCGGGCGGCATGCCTGGCATGGGGGACATCCGGCGCCTTTACCCGAAGAACGTCGTTACCGCCGCATCGAGCGCGTTGCGCATGTCCGGGTCGTCGGTGATCGGCGAGACCAGGGCGACGCGGCATGCCTTGCCCGTTTCCACGCCCCTGGCGATGAGGCTGCCGGCATAGATCAGCATCCGGGTGGAGATGCCCTCGTCCAGTCCGTGCCCCTTGAGGTTGCGCGCCATCTTCGCGATCGAGACGAGCTTGCCTGCCACGTCGCGCGACACGCCCGTCTCGTGGGAAACGATCTCTTCCTCGATCGCATGCTCCGGATAATTGAAGTCGAGGGCGCCGAAGCGCTGCTTGGTGGACTGCTTGAGATCCTTCATCACGCTCTGGTAGCCGGGGTTGTAGGAGATCACCAGCTGAAAATCCGGATGCGCGCTCACCAGTTCGCCGGTCTTTTCCAGCGGCAGGACCCGGCGGTTGTCGGTGAGCGGGTGAATCACCACGGTCGTATCCTGGCGCGCCTCGACGACCTCGTCGAGATAGCAGATGGCGCCGTAACGGGCGGCGATGGTAAGCGGTCCATCCTGCCAGCGCGTGCCCGTGGCATCCAGCAGGAAGCGGCCGACCAGGTCGGAGGCGGTCATGTCCTCGTTGCAGGCGACGGTAATCAGCGGCTTCTGCAGTTTCCAGGCCATATATTCGATGAAGCGCGTCTTGCCGCAACCGGTCGGGCCCTTGAGCATCATCGGCATGCGCACCGAATAAGCCGCGTCATAGACGGCGACCTCGTCGGACACGGCGCGATAATACGGTTCCTTCTCGATGCGATACTGGCCGATCAAATCTTTCATTGCTGTCTCTCTCTTCAATTCAAAACATCCAGTTCACCACCGGCCCATCCTGGCCGGCATGCTGTCCGCGCAAGCCCGTGCTGCGCATACGTCGGGAACGCTGGCGCGGAGCCGGCGGCCCTTTCAGGTTCCAGCGGGCCTCAGCTTGCTTTCCACTTTGGCGTCGAACCTGGCCCGGTTGATGACGAAGCGTTCGTGCAGTCCCTTGGAGATCACTTCCACGCCGTCGTGCGCTTCCACCTCGAACACCAGCCGCCTGCCGTCCACTTCGACCAGTTTCACGCTGGCGGTGACTTCCAGGCCGGGCGGGGTGGCCGCCTGATGGCTGACATTGATGTGCGTGCCGACGGTCTGTTCGAGCGGCCAGTCGATATGCGGGTTGATGCATTTGATGCAGGCCCACTCGAGGAAACCGACCATGAAGCCGGTGGCGAAGACCTCGGGCATGGCGAGGAACTCTTCGGCTTCCGGGTAGAGCGCCGGAACGGTCTTCGACGAGGGGACGAGGAACTTGTGCTCGTAGCGGATGCCGGGTTGCAGGGTGTCTTTCATTCGGGGGCTCCTGTCTGCGTCATGCAGGGATGTTCTTCACTCGGGTGATGCGTATCACTTCCTGGATCCTGCGCAGGCTGCGCATGACGTTGGCCAGGTGCTGGCGGTTGTTCACCTGCAGCGTGAAGTAGAGTGCAGTGTATTCGCCTTCGCTGGTGAAGTGGACGTTCTCGATGTTGGATTCGGCATCGGAGATGGCGGCGGCGACCTTGGCCAGCACGCCGCGCTGGTTGGCCACGATCAGCTTGATGCTGACATCGAACAGCTTGCTGATGTTCTTGTCCCACACCACGTCCATCCACTCTTCGCTGCTGCCGCGCCCCTTGCGCAGGGAAGGGCAGTCGTGGGTGTGCACGACCAGGCCTTGCCCGCTCTTGATGACGCCGATGATGGGGTCGCCGGGAATCGGGCGGCAGCACTTGGCGTACTGCACGGCCATGCCTTCGTTGCCGAACAGCGTGACGATGCCGCTGGAGTTGGCCTCCGCCCGGCTGTTGTCGCCTTCGTTGATGCGGGCGAGCTGGCGCGCGATCACCATGTTCAGGCGGCGTCCCAGCCCGATATCGGCGAAGATCTCCTGGCGCGACTTGGCGCCGTTCTCCTTCAGCACGCGCTCCCAGCATATCTCCGGCACGTCCTGCAGCTTGAAGCCGAGCGAGCCGAGCGCCTGGCCGAGCAGCCGTTCGCCGAGCTTGGCCGACTCTTCCAGGTGCATGGTCTTCAGCGCATGGCGGATCTCGCCGCGCGCCTTGCTGGTGACGACATAGCTGAGCCAGGCCGGGTTCGGATGCGCGAGCGTGGCGGTGACGATCTCGACGCGGTCGCCGTTGTGCAATTCGGTGCGCAGCGGGACGAGTTCGGCATTCACCTTGGCGGCGACGCAGCGGTTGCCGATGTCGGTGTGCACGCTGTAGGCGAAATCGACCGCCGTGGCGCCGCGCGGCAGCGCGTAGATCTTGCCCTTGGGCGAGAACACGTAGACCTCGTCCGGGAACAGGTCGACCTTCAGGTGCTCCAGGAACTCGACCGAATCGCCGCTCTGCGCCAGGCTTTCCAGCAGGCTCTGCAGCCACTGGTGCGTCTTCTGGTGCAGGTCGTTGATCTGCGCTTCGGAGGTCTTGTACAGCCAGTGCGAGGCGACGCCGCTTTCCGCCAGCTTGTTCATTTCGTGGGTGCGTATCTGCACCTCGATGGGGGTGCCGAACGGCCCGAACAGCGCGGTATGCAGCGACTGGTAGCCGTTCGCCTTGGGGATGGCGATGTAATCCTTGAAGCGGCCGGGGAAGGGTTTGTACAACCCGTGCAGCACGCCCAGGGCGACATAGCACGAGGGGATGTCTTCCACCAGCACGCGGAAACCGTAGATGTCGAGTACCTGGGCGAAAGCCAGCGACTTGGACTGCATCTTCTGGTAGATGCCGTACAGGTGTTTTTCGCGGCCGCGCACTTCCGCCTTGATGTGGTTTTCTTCCAGGCGCAGCTTGATCGCTTCCAGTATCTTGCTGACCACTTCGCGCCGGTTGCCGCGCGCGACCTTGAGCGCTTTCGACAGCACCGCATAGCGGTTCGGGTACAGATACTTGAAGCTGAGGTCTTCCAGCTCCTGGTACAGCGTGTTGAGGCCGAGACGATTGGCGATGGGGGCGTAGATGTCCATCGTTTCGCGCGCGATGCGCCTGCTTTTTTCTTTCGAGACGGAATCGAGCGTGCGCATGTTGTGCAGGCGGTCGGCGAGCTTGATCAGGATCACGCGCACATCGCGCGCCATCGCCATCAGCATCTTGCGGAAGTTCTCCGCCTGCGCGTCTTCCTTGGTCTCGAACTGGAGCTTGTCCAGCTTGCTCAGCCCGTCCACCAGCTCGGCTACGGGCTTGCCGAACTGTTCGCCGATCTGTTCGATGGTGACGCTGGTGTCTTCCGCGACGTCGTGCAGCAGGGCGGCGATGATGGCCTGCGTGTCGAGGTGCAGCGGGGTCAGGATGCGGGCGACCGCGATGGGGTGGGTGACGTAAGGGTCGCCCGACTGGCGCAGCTGACCCTGGTGTGCGGTGCGGCTGAAGGCGAGCGCAGCTTCGATCTGCGCTACATCCTGGGGTTTCAGATAGGCGGAGACCTCCTGGAGTAGAGTGTCAGCATCTGCTTGTGGCATAGAACATCGTTACTGGAGCGCCGCCGGAGCGATCACGGCGGCATGCGCTCAGGCCATGCCGCGATTCAGTATCTCGAGGCCGACCTTGCCTTCGCTGATCTCGCGCAGGGCGACGACGGTGGCCTTGTCCTTGCTGTTCTCCACCAGGTAGCCGGCGCCGTTGGCCAGCTGGCGCGCGCGGTAGGCGGCGGCCAGGGTCAGCTCGAAACGGTTGGGGATGTGCTTCATGCAATCTTCGACGGTGATGCGTGCCATGGTGTGCTCCTATTGGTGAAATTGATTGATGAGGGTTGCGTGACGAGCGAGTTGGCTGTCGCGCTGCAACCCGACGGCGATGATCACCGCTTCGAGCTGCCGCAATGCCTCGTCCAGCTTGTCGTTGATGATAACATAGTCGAACTCGGCGACATGCGAGATGTCCTCCTGCGCGGCCTGCAGGCGGCGCGCGATCACCTCGGCGCTGTCCTGTCCGCGCCCGTTCAGGCGGCTCTCCAGCGCCGCCAGCGAGGGCGGCAGGATGAAGATGGAGACGGCATGCGGCATCAGCCTGCGCACCTGCTCCGCGCCCTGCCAGTCGATCTCCAGCAGGATGTCGCGCCCGGACGCCAGTTCCTTCTCTATCCACGGCTGCGAAGTGCCATACAGGTTGCCGTAGACCTCCGCGCTTTCCAGGAAGTCGCCGCGCTTCGCCATCTGCAGGAAGGTGTCGCGGCTGACGAAGTGGTAATCCTTGCCGTCCGTTTCGCCGGGGCGCGGTGCGCGCGTGGTGTAGGAGATGGACAGCGCGATCTGCGTGTTGCCCTTGAGCAGGGCGCTGACCAGGCTGGTCTTGCCCGCTCCCGAGGGTGCGCTGATGATGAAAAGGTTGCCCGGCATAATGGATACCTCTAGAAATTCAAAGTTCTAAGCAAGGCAAGGCGCGAACTAAAAATTGCGACGCAGCATATGCCGAATATGTAAGGAGTAATTTTTTGCGAGCAACGCCGCATCGCGACGAAATTTGGATTTGTAGAGGCATCCATTCTGTTCTCCTATTCGATGTTCTGTACCTGTTCGCGCATCTGCTCGATGAGGATCTTGATCTCCATCGCGCTGCGCGAGACCTCGGCGTCGACGGATTTCGAGCCCAGCGTATTGGCTTCCCGGTGCAGTTCCTGCATCAGGAAGTCGAGGCGTTTGCCGGCCGCGCCGCCTTTGTCCAGCACGCGCAGTACCTCGGCAAGATGGGTCTGCAGGCGGGAAAGTTCCTCGTCCACGTCGATCTTGCTGGCGTAGAGCGTGATTTCCTGGCGCACGCGCTCGTCATCCTCGCTGCCCAGCGCCTCGAGCAGGCGCGTGCGCAGCTTGGCCTCGTAGGCAACGATGGCTGCGGGGATGCGCGGCGCCACAGCCAGGCGCAGGCTTTCGATCTGCGCCACCCGTTCCAGCAGGAAGGCCTTGAGCTTTTCGCCTTCGCGCCGGCGCGCGGCGGCGAAATCCTGCAGGGCCCTGGCCAGCAGGCCGTGCAGCGTGTCATGCAGGGTTTCGGCGGATAGCGCGGGGCTTTCCAGCACGCCATTCCAGCGCAGCACGTCGTTGACCGCAAGCTCGCGCGCATCCGGCAGCATTGCGCGCACCTGCACGCTCCACTGCGCCAGTTGCTGCACCATGGCCTGATTCAGCCGCGCAGGCTCCTGTGCGGACTGGCGCATGGCCAGGTTGATGCGGCACTCCACCTTGCCGCGGCCGATCTGCGCGGCGATGGCTTCGCGCAGGGCGGGTTCCTGCGTGCGCAGCTCGTCCGGCATGCGCAGCTGCAGGTCCAGGTAGCGGTGGTTAACGGAGCGCAGCTCCAGGGTGAGCGAGCCCGCGTCCATCTCGGCGGCAACGGAGGCAAAACCGGTCATGCTGTAGATCATTGAAAACTCCGGGCGAAATGGAAAAAACCTAGGCCGAACGCCGCGCATTATATTACGATTGCACCTCACTACAGACTCCCGAGGAATATTTGGGGTGCAGAAGAACTAGGGAGAAGATGAAGTTCGCAGTCCATCAGGCCAACCACATCGGCGGTCGCAAGTACAACCAGGACCGGGTGGGATATGCCTATACCAATGACGCGCTGCTGCTGGTGCTGGCTGACGGCATGGGCGGCCATCTGCATGGCGAGATCGCCGCGCAGATCGCCGTGCATACCTTCATGCGCGCGTTCGCGCGTCTGGAACAGTCGCGGGTGAAAGAGCCGGAGGTGTTCCTGCGCGCGACCATGCGCGCGGGGCACGATGCCATCTTCGACTATGCGCGTGCGGAGAATCTTGGCGGTAATCCCGGCACCACCTGCGTTGCGGCGCTGGTGCAGGACGGGCAGATCTGGTGGGCGCATGCCGGGGATTCGCGCTGTTACCTGCTGCGCCGCGATGCGGTGGCGAACGTGACGCACGACCATTCCGTGGTGCAGCAGTGGGCGGACTGGGGCATCATCAGCCCGGACGAGATGAAGACCCACCCCGACCGCAACAAGATCACCAATTGTCTGGGCGGCGTGGAAGACATGTTCTATGTCGACGTCGCCCCGCCGACCGCCGCCCAGTCCGGCGATACGCTGCTGCTGTGCAGCGATGGTTTCTGGAGTCCGTTGACCGACGAGGAGATGGCCAGGCTGTCGTCCGTTCCCCTGCTGGCGGAGCGGCTGGATGAGCTGGTCGGCATGGCCGTGTACCGGGAAGGGACGCGCGCCGACAATACCACCGCAGTGGTGGCGCGCCTGGGCGATGGCGAGGGTGAGCATGCCACCGAGGTGCCGGTGTGCGTGATGCTGGACGAGCGGCCCGCGCCAAGGAACTTCTGAGCAAGTCCGCTATAATCCGCGCTGTTTTCAATTCCCCGAGGTTACATTCATGCGTCCCAGTCAGCGTAAGCCGGATCAGCTGCGTGCCATCCGCATCACCCGCCATTACACCAAACATGCCGAAGGCTCGGTGCTCATCGAGTGCGGCGACACCAAAGTCATTTGTACCGCCAGCGTGGAAGAGCGCGTGCCGCCGCACAAGAAGGGCAGCGGCGAAGGCTGGGTGACGGCCGAATACGGCATGCTGCCGCGCTCCACCGGCGAGCGCATGAGCCGCGAGGCGGCCAAGGGCAAGCAGTCCGGCCGCACGCAGGAGATCCAGCGCCTGATCGGGCGCAGCCTGCGCGCCGTGGTCGACCTCGGCAAGCTCGGCGAGCGCACCATCACGCTGGACTGCGACGTGATCCAGGCCGACGGCGGCACGCGCACCGCCAGCATCACCGGCAGCTTCGTCGCGCTGCACGATGCGGTGAGCGGCCTGATGAAAAAAGGCCTGGTGAAGGAGAATCCGCTCAAGGAAGCCGTCGCCGCCATCTCGGTCGGCATCTACGAGGGCACGCCGGTGCTCGACCTCGACTATGTCGAGGACTCGGCCTGCGACACCGACATGAACGTGGTGATGCTGGGCAGCGGCCACTTCGTCGAAGTGCAGGGCACGGCGGAAGGCCATCCCTTCTCGCGCGAGGAGATGGACACGCTGCTGGAGCTGGCCAAGCACGGCATCGGGCAGCTGGTGGAGATGCAGCGCGAGGCGCTGCAGGGCTGACGCGAGAGTGAATCGAGGCGCCCCGCGAACGGCGTCGCAAGGCGATCCGCAGGCATCCCATGCGGAAATGCCCGTCAATCGGCGACTCCGGGGCATCCTGCCTGAAGATCGCCGTCGCCACTGGGCTGCAGGCAACATGATATTGGACAGGCAATGCAGAAACTGGTCATCGCATCGAACAATCCCGGCAAGCTGCGCGAGTTCCAGCGCATGCTGGCCCCGCTCGGCATCGAGGTGCTGACGCAGGCGCAGCTCGGCATCTCCGAGGCGGAGGAGCCGCACTGCACCTTCGTCGAGAACGCGCTGGCCAAGGCGCGCCACGTCAGCCGCGCAAGCGGCCTGCCGGCGCTGGCCGACGATTCCGGCATCTGCGTCGAGGCGCTGGGCGGCGCACCCGGCGTTCTCTCCGCGCGTTATGCCGGGGACGATCCGAAATCCGACGTGCGCAACAACGAAAAGCTGCTGCGCGAGATGCAGGGCGTGGCCGACCGCCGCGCGCATTATTACTGCGTGCTGGTGCTGGTGCGGCATGCCGACGACCCGCA
>JAJZUH010000061.1 GCA_021847165.1 Pseudomonadota bacterium | reverse complement strand
AAAAAAGTAGCCGCCAAGAAGCCGGCAGCGAAAAAAGCAGCAGCGAAAAAACCTGCCAAGAAAGCAACGGCCAAATCGGCTGCCGCTCCTGCAGCAGGCAAAGGCATCCTCGGCGCCTAAGCTTCGTAGATTGGGGCGGGCGCCGGGTCGTTGCGTTTCGCCCTTTCTGCGCCTCTGCGTTCGCCGCAACGCAGTGTGTGTTTCACCAACTCGTGTTTGTTGAGCTTATTCAGCGAACCGGCCTGTCTTTCACTCCCGAATTCCCGTCCATGTTTGCCGCGCGCAGAGCGCACTTGCGCACGCTCCGTTTTCGGCGTGACCAATGTCCTGCTGCGGAAGAAGTGTGATGGACCGGCTATAGCAGGCCGATACGAGGACGCGGGTTAATCTGCTGCCGCGAGGATGGGTTTTGCCTCGGAATACAGGAATTCCATGTCGTCCTCATCGATCTGCAGCGTTGCCAGGCAGGCAGCGGCCAGTTTCGGCCATTCCTGCGTCATTCCCAGGCCGAGTTGCTGCTGCGAAAAATGCTCGGCCAGCTGGGCAGTCGCAATGAACTGGCGGCTGGATTTCGGTAGTGCGGAGTCGGGAGCCAGTGCTGCAAGCGAATGATGGTGGAGGATGGCCTGGTGCATGTCTTCTTCCAGCCACCAGCTTTGCGCCAGTCTGCTGCCGACGATGGCGTGGTTGATCTGCAGCTGCGCGTCTTCCGATACGGTGAATTCGTTGAGCGCATCGCTGTTCGCCTGGCCCAGGATTTCCTTGTAGTTCGGAAAACGCACCATCAGCACCGGGATGCCGCAATCGTGGAACAGGCCGAAGGTATAGGCATCGTCGGCGTTCAGGCCGGGTGTATCCAGCTTGCGCGCGAGCCAGGCGGAAAGACGCGCCGTGCGTGCCGACGCATCCCAGAAACGGAGCATGTGCGGCGTATCCGGGAACATGTTGCGCAGGATGATGCCGGCGATGGTGTGGCTGGCCACCCTGAGGCCGAGGATCGACAATGCATCGTAGACCGTACGTGCGCGCTGCGGGCGGACGAAGTGCGGCGAATTGGTGGCCTTGAGCAATCCGGCGGCGAGGGCGACATCGGCGCTGATGATATTGCTCAATCGGTGGTAGTCGGGCTCTTCCTTGTGCATTTCATCCATGATGCGCATAAGGATTTCTGGGCAGGGCGGAATTTCGATATCGAGCAGGGAGCGTTCGAGTTGCGCGTCGATCCTGGATGGTTGGATGGGTGAGCTATCGGTCATTTCAGAGTCGTGTGCGTGATAAGATTGCCGCTTAATGATTTGTCGTCTTCGCGAGTGCGACTATGCAGCAAAATATCACAGGTCGGGTTTTGCTGGCTATGGATTTCAGATCATCGGGCGAGGCAGGCATCCCTTGGGGCAGTGATGCCGCGCGTGCAACGAGGCACGAATAACCATCCAAGTTCCGTTCGGCCAGGAGAGATTCGCAGCAATGAAAAAGAACGGGTCGTTCAATCCGAATAGCGCCAGTCAGGGGCGGAACGTGGGGTACAAGGCCGCCTTCCTCGACGGCGTGTTCCTGTTCGGCGGCATCGTCGCGCTGGGGATGGGGTTCATCCGCTGGCAGGCGAGCGTTGCGATGGGCATGATCGATTTCGGCTTTGCCGGTTTCTGTTTCGCCTTGCGCATATACCTGCGCCGGCGTGGCAGCAATGTCGATCTGGCAAGTTCGGTCGCGCTGGCGCTGTCCTACGGCCTGTTCACGGCAGTCTATATATTGGCGCCTTACAACACGATGCGCTTGTCGCTGTTCTTCCTGCTGTCGGCGGCGGCGTTCTTCCTGCAAGGCCGCAGGGCCGGGCGCACCTGGCTGGTCATCATCCTGCTGACCATCGTGGCCATCGATGCATTGCCCTATTTCGCCACGGGTTACTCGCATGTCGACGTGCTGACCGGCTGTCTGTATCTGCTCGTGCTGTTCGTGATCTTCGAAAAATACGAGACCTTCCGCGAGTTGCAGCGCACGCACGAAGAAGAGCGGGAGGTGTTGCGCCTGACCGAGGAGCGCTTGCGCCATGCACTGGAAGGATCGGGAGATGCGGTGTGGGACTGGCAGCTGCAAAGCGGGGAATTCCATTATTCCAGGCGTTTTGCCGACATGCTGGGCTATACCGAAGAGGAACTGGGGGATCGTTCCGGGACCGTCTTCAAGGTCGTGCATGCCGACGATGAGCGGCGTGTCAGGAACGAGCTGCGCGGGTTTCTCAAGCGGAAGACGGGCTATTACGTTTCGGAGATGCGCCTGGTATGCAAGGACGGCAGCTGGAAATGGATACTGTGCCGCGGTACGGTCACGCAGCGGGACGAGGCGGGCGAACCCGCCCTCATGGTCGGGACCTTCTCCGACATTACCCAGCTGAAACAGCATGAGAAACAGCTGGAGCACATCGCGCACTACGATGCGCTGACCGGCATTCCCAATCGTGTGCTGCTGGCCGACCGCCTGCAGCAGGCACTGGCGCACAGCAAGCGGGAAGGCACCATCCTGGCGGTCTGTTACCTCGACCTGGATGGGTTCAAGCTGGTCAACGATACCATGGGGCACGAAGCCGGCGACAAGGTGCTGATCGAAGTGACGCAGCGCATCAAGAACTCGATCCGGGGGGACGACACGGTCGCCCGCCTGGGCGGCGACGAGTTTGCCGTCCTGCTGCTCGGACTGCATGCCGCCGACGAGTGCTCGGCCAGTCTGAACCGCCTGCTGGAGGCGATCAGCCAGCCGATCGAGATCAGGAACAAGTTGTTCGAGGTCAGCGCCAGCATCGGTGTCGCGACCTATCCCGGGGATGACCACGATGCAGATACCCTGCTGCGGCACGCCGATCAGGCGATGTATAGCGCCAAGCAATCGGGCAAGAATCGCTACTTTCTCTACGATGCGGAAAACGACCAGCGCACGCGCAGCCACCACGAGTTCCTGCGGCGGCTTGCGCTGGCCCTGGGGCGGCACGAATTCGAGCTGTATTACCAGCCCAAGGTCGACATGCGCTCATTCCAGCTGGTAGGAGCGGAGGCGCTGATCCGCTGGCGCCATCCCGAACGCGGCCTGCTCGCTCCGGCGGAATTCCTGTATGCGATCGAGGGAACGACGCTGGAGATCGAGCTGGGGGATTGGGTCGTCACGACGGCGCTCGTCCAGCTGGAGAGATGGCACCAGGCGGGCCTGCCGATGCAACTGAGCATCAACATCTCGGCCGGCTACCTGCAGGCGAAGGATTTCGCCTGGAAATTGAAACGCAAGATACTGCGCCATCCGGACCTGCCGCAAGGCTGCCTGCAGGTCGAGGTGCTGGAGACGGCCGCGCTGGAAGACATACCCCGGGTGAGCGATACCATCGAGCGTTGCCGCAAGATCGGCATCAGCTTCGCCCTGGATGACTTTGGCACCGGCTATTCCTCGCTGTCCTATCTGGGGCGCCTGCCGGTCGATACGCTGAAGATCGACCAGTCCTTCATCCGCGACCTGCTGAGCGACCCGGGCGACCGCGCCATCGTGCAGGGCGTCATCGCGCTGGCCAAGGCGTTCGATCGCAAGATCGTCGCCGAGGGCGTGGAATCTGAAGAACTGTTCCGGGAGCTGGTGGCGATGGGGTGCGAATACGGGCAAGGCTACGGCATCGCGCGGCCCATGCCGGCGAACGAGTTGCCGGCGTGGCTGGAACAGTGGAACAGCGCGCCGTTCAATTGAGTGGGGGCAGACGCGAGGCTGGAGCAAAGCCACCCCCGGCAGGGAGCGGGGCGTCGACGCAGGCTGCCGGAGCGCATTCAAAAATAGCGCGGAAAAGGCAAAATGCACCTGAACCGCCGGCGTTTGTGAGGCTATAATTCCGCCCATGTCGAACGAGCCCAACATCCAATACCAGGACCACCGCCAGGCGGTGCTGACTCTATTGGAGAAGCGCAGGGTGACGGAAGAGATGGTGCACAAGCAGGATATGCCGCACCATGATCTGGTGGAGACGCTGGTGCGCAAGCAGAACCTGGCGCGCATCCAGCTGTTGTTGAGCGAGATGGCACCGGCCGAGATCGCCGAAATGCTGGAGATCCTGCCCGATGCCGACCAGCTGTTCATCTGGGACCAGATCGACGAACGGCGCAAGGAGCAGGTGCTGCCGGGGGTCTCGGTCTCCATCCTGCATGCGCTGGGCAAGCGGGCGTTCAAGAACGACCGCGCGCGCATCAAGGCGTTCGAACTGTTCGAAGGCCGCATGCGCGAGATACAGGTCAACACCCAGGACGACCTGACCAGGGCCAAACCGATCTGGATCGACCTGGTCGACCCGTCGTTCGAGGAACGCACCTGGGTCGGCGACGCCTATGGCATCGAACTGCCCGACCCCGACCGGGTGAGCGACCTTGAATCCAGCGCGCGCTTCTATGTGGAAGAGAATGGCGAGATTCATTTGCGATCCGACTTCCTGCTCGACAAGGAAGACGTGTCGCGCAACGTCGGGGTGAACTTCATCCTGCATCAGGACATCCTGTTTTCGGTGCGCAAGGAAGAGTTGCCGGTATTTCGCCTGCAGCGCCTGCGCGCCTTCTCGCAGCCCAACTATGTTTCCGATGCGCGCGACGTGCTGCTGGACCTGTATGCGGCGGACGTGGAGTATTCCGCCGATGCGCTGGAGGATGTCTATCAGGGACTGGAGAAGGTCGGCAGCCATGTGCTGAGCAAACAGATGACCGACGAAGAGGCGGCCAAGATGCTGTCGGACATCGGCCAGGAGGAGGACCTGAACGGGCGCATCCGCCGCAACGTGCTGGATACCCGCCGT
Source organism: Pseudomonadota bacterium (assembly GCA_021847165.1). Classification (GTDB taxonomy): domain Bacteria; phylum Pseudomonadota; class Gammaproteobacteria; order Burkholderiales; family Gallionellaceae; genus Sideroxyarcus. Next base: position 5,684 of record JAJZUH010000061.1, on the reverse strand, counting down.
GCCGTCTCCTTCCTGATGCGCAGCCGGGTGATCGAACGCCACCAGCTGGACGATGCGCAGCAGATCCTGCGCGATATCGAGTCGCTGGACGGTCACACCACCTTCCTGTTCGGCAAGATCAACTTCCTGATGGATGCCACCGTCGGCTTCATCAACATCAACCAGAACAAGGTGATCAAGCGGCTGACCGTGCTCAGCGTGGTGTTCATGCCGCTCAACGTGATCGCCGGCATCGGCGGCATGTCCGAGTTCTCCATGATGACGCAGGGCATCCCGTGGCCGATTTCCTACACCGCCTTCACCATCGGCATGGTGTTCGTCGCATGGATCACCTTCGAGTTGCTGCGCCTCGCCGAGAAGCGCGAAAAGCTCAGGCTGAACAAATAGGGAAAATTGCTGGGGGAAGCAAAATTGACAGATACATCGGTGGTCGCTACCTGGGTAAGCGTTTATTCCAACGACATCATCAGCTTCATCATCTCCGTACTGATCCTGGTGGTCTATCACGTCTACCTGCGCAACAAGGTGCGCAAAGATCCCACCTACACGGTTCAGGCGATCAACCGGATCGCCCGTACCCTGTGGGTGGAAACCATGATGAGTTCGGGCAAGCCCGATGTCATCCCGGTGCAGACCCTGCGCAACTCCACCATGGCGGCGACTTTCCTCGCTTCGACCGCCGTGCTGCTGATCATGGGGGTGCTGACCCTGAGCGCCCAGGCTCAGGGCGGGGCATGGCATACCCTGAACCTGTACGGAGCGACCCATTCCGAACTGTGGGCGATCAAGCTGATATTGCTGCTGATCAACCTGTTCGTGGCCTTCTTCAGTTTCTCCATGGCCATCCGCATCTTCAACCATGTCGGTTTCCTGATCAACGTGCCGCTCGGACTCAACCATAAGTCGCTGACCGCGCAGCATGTCGCGTTGTATCTGAACAGTGCGGGGAAGTACTACAGTATCGGCATGCGCACTTACTATTTCTGCGTGCCGCTGGTGTTCTGGCTGTTCGGCCCGCATTTCATGGTGGTCGCGACCATCGTGCTCATCCCCTTGCTGTACAAGCACGATCGTGCGCCGAAGATACTGGCGGACGACTTCCGCTAGGGATCTTCTGGCACCAAGCGTCTTTTCCGGCAAGCGAACCGGGTGCTGGCTCGCATCCTTCGTTCGCATCGTTGCGTACTATCGTTCCGGCAGGCGTTCGGCAAAAATGTTGATGAGGACAAGCAGTGGAATGATCGGCAACAAGGGGATCGCCAGATACACGGGAGCCCATGCGCTGGTCGGCGGCGGCGCCAGTTCCGGATAGCACCAGCTGAAGGCAAGCAGGGAGAGGCCGAATGACAGCAGCAGCTTGCCGCCATAGGCATTGATCTCATACCAGTTATGCTGCGAAACGCAGGCCTTCCGGATGCGGATGCCGTAAATGCGGTTCATCGGTACCTTCCGCATGATCAGCGGGACTGACAGCAGGGACATGAACAGTCCGATCCCGTCGTGGACATACGGTATTGGAATGGCCATCGATCACTCCCGCCGGGTCTCCGCATTTGCCGGATGCGGGCAATGTATTACGGCAGGCGATCGAATGCAACGCTCCGTCCGTTCAGGGGATGTCCGCATCCGGCATGCGGTCGAGGATGACGATGGTCTTGGCGAGCATGCCGCGCGCTTCGCGGTGTTTGTCGTAGTAGCGCGGATTGGGAACCATCGCGGCGAGCTTGGCGGCCTGTTCCGGGGTGAGCTGCGCTGCGCTGACGCCGAAATAATGGCGCGCCGCCGCTTCCGCGCCGAACACCCCATCGCCCCATTCGATCACGTTCAGGTAGATCTCGAAGATGCGCTGCTTGTCCATCACGGCTTCCAGCATCAGCGTGATGATGGCTTCCTCGCCTTTGCGCCACGGGGTCTTCCTGGTGGAAAGGAACAGGTTTTTCGCCAGTTGCTGGCTGATGGTGGAGCCCCCCGCCACGATCCTGCCCTTTTTCAGGTTCTTCTCGTAGGCCTTGGCGATCCCCTCCCAATCGAAGCCCTCGTGATCGACGAACTTGGCATCCTCGGAGGCGATCAGGGCGCGCTTGAGGTTGTCGGAGATCCTGTCGTAGGGCACCCATTTGTATTGCAATCCGGCCTTCGGGTTCCTGTCCTGCATCACCTCCAGGCGGTCTTCCATGAAGGCGCTGGTGGCGGGGTTGAACTTGATCCACCAGCAGACATGGGCGAACAGCCACAACTGGTATAGCAGCAACAGCGCGAACAGCGCCAGCACGATGCGCCAGAACAGACCTTTCACCTTCTTCATGCGCGCAACTTCTCAAGCACCGGGCGAGTGTCCGGGCGCACGCCGCGCCATACCTGGAATGCTTCGGCAGCCTGTTCCACCAGCATGCCGAGTCCGTCCGAGACGAGCGCTGCGCCGCGTTTGCGGGCGAACGCCATGAACGGCGTCTCGCGTCCATACATCATGTCGTAGGCCAGAGCGCCCGGTTTGAACAGGCCCTCGGGCAGCGGCGGCAGCTCGTCCTTCAGCCCGCTGGAGGTGGCGTTGATCACGAGGTCGTATTTCCTGCCGGCGAGATCCTCGTATTTGCGGGCATGGACGGTGCCCGCTTCCTTGAACTCCCCGGCCAGCGCCTGCGCCTTGTCGAGTGTGCGATTGGCGATATCCACGCCGACGCCGGCATTGAACAGCGGCCACAGCACGCCTGCCGCCGCGCCGCCGGCGCCGAGCAGCAGCGCATCCTTCCACATCAGCTTGAAGCCGAGATTGTGCTCGATGTCGTTCAGCAGTCCGGCTCCGTCGGTGTTGGTGCCGAGTATCTTGCCGTCCTGGAACAGCAGTGTGTTCACCGCCTTGGCATCGCGTGCCCGCGCGCCCAGCTGATCGCAGAGGGCGTATGCCTCGAACTTGAACGGCACCGTCACATTGCAGCCTTTGTAGCCGGCATCGCGCAGGCGCCGGACGGTCGCGGCGAAACCGTCCAGCGGCGCTTCGATGGCTTCGTAGCTCATATCCTGCCCGGTCTGCTCGGCAAACATGCGGTGGATGAGTGGTGACTTACTATGCGAAATGGGGTTGCCGATCACGGCGTAACGGTCAGTCATACGGATGCGTCCGTCAATAAGGACGCCGATTATAACGGAAGCCTGCGTCCGGCCTGCATCGTCAATGGCAATACCACATGCGCCTCGAGTCCGCCCGACGGGTGGTTGCGCAGCGTGAGCTCGCCGTTATGGCGCATCACGATGTTGCGGGCGATGCTCAGCCCCAGGCCGGTCCCGCCGCTTTCGCGCGAGCGCGAATGCTCGATGCGGTAGAACGGGATGAATACGGTCTCCAGCAGATCCGGCGGGATGCCGGGACCGGAATCGCGGATCAGGATATGGCAATGGCGCGCGTCGCGGCTCAGCGAGACTTCCGCGCGCTGGCCGTATTTCACGGCGTTGTCCAGCAGGTTGGAGAGCGCGCGGCGCAAGGCCAGCGGCTGCGCCTGCAACTGCACGGCAGTGCGCTCCTTGTACTCGATCTGCTGTCCGGCCTCGGCGGCATCGCTGCACAGGCTGTCCAGCAGCGAATCGAGATCCAGCAGCCGGGAAGCCTCGCTGCTGTCCAGGCTGCGCGACAGCTCCAGTCCTTCCTGCAGCATCTGCTGCATGGCCTGCATGTCGCCGACCAGCTTGTTGCGCAAGCCCTCGTCCGGCAGTTTTTCCAGGCGCAAACGCAGCCGCGTCAGCGGGGTCTGCAGGTCGTGGGTGATCGCAGCCAGCATGCCGGTGCGTTCGCGCACGTCCTCGTAGATGCGCTTCTGCATGCGGTTGAACGCGCGCGTGGCGACGCGCACTTCGCTGCTGCCCAGTTCGGGCAGCGCTTCGCCGGCGCGGGAGATATCGAGCTTGTCGGCGGCATCGGCCAGCTGCCGCAACGGGCTGGTGGCGATGCGTGCCACCAGCCAGGCCAGCAGTCCGATACACACGGCGAACAGCAGCAGGGCGCTCCACACGGGTGGCGGGTAGAGCGGGCCGCGCATGTGCGGCATCGGAATAACGAGCACAAGTCCGCTGCCGTCCGGCAGCGAGAGATGCACGCGCTGGCATTCCGGCGGCTCCCGCATGTAGCGCGGCCACCTGATCGGCTCGTCCCCGCAGCTTGCATGGTTCGGCTGCTGCGCCGTCACAGCCACGTCTTCCAGGCGCTGGTGCAGCGCTTCTTCCAGCAGTTCGTCCCTGGCGGCGGACGGCGGCGCAATGCCGTCTTCCGGATGCGCGCGTATGCCCATGCCGTGCGGTTCGCGCAGGAAGTCTTCGCGCCGCGGCGACGGCATCTTCCTCAGCGTCTCCACCATGTCGGCGATCTCCACCGACAGATGCTGGGCACGCACGCGTTCGAACATCTCCTGCTGCCTGGAGTGGGTAAGCAACATGGTGCCGATCGAGGTCACGAACATGCCTGCCAGCAGGATCAGGAACAAACGGCCGTGCATGGAACGGAAGAAGGCAAACACGTCAGCTTCCCCGTTTCACGGCCGCCGCCAGCAGATAGCCTTCGTTGCGCAGCGTCTTGATGAGCCGGGGTGCGCGGGCATCGTCGCCCAGTTTCTGGCGCAGGCGGCTGATGTGCAGGTCGATGGAACGATCGAGCGGATCGGTCTCGCGGCCCTGCGTCAGGCTCAGCAGCTGGTCGCGGTTGAGCGCGCGGTTGGGGCGTTCCAGCAACGCCTTGAGCAGGCGGTATTCGCCGCCGGAAAGCATGACCACCAGACCGGCGCTGTTCTGCAACTGCCGGGTGTTCTCGTCCAGCGTCCAGTCGGCGAAATGCCACACGGAGGCACCGGGCATCTCTCGCGCCGCCGAACCGTTGCGGCGCAACACGTTGCGGATGCGCACCAGCAGTTCGCGCGGCTCGAACGGTTTGCACAGGTAGTCGTCGGCCCCGATTTCCAGCCCGAGGATGCGATCCAGCGGTGCGCTGCGCGCCGTCAGCATGATGACGGGGATGGCGGTACGCGCGCGCAGATCGCGGCACAAGATCAGCCCGTCGCTGCCGGGCAGGGTCAGGTCGAGCACGATCAGGTCTATCGGGGTGCTGTCGAGCACTTGCTGCATGGCCGTACCGTCCTGCGCGGTGCTGACCAGCCAGCCCTGCTCGCCGAGATAGTCGGCCAGCAGGCTGCGGATGTCCGCATCGTCATCGACGATCAGGATGCGGGGCGGCGTAGCGGGATTCGTCATGGGGCGGACATTACAACGAAATCCGTCCCGGCGGGTGAACGATACAAAACCGTACAAAATCGGCGGCAGCCGACATATGCCGGATACATGGCGCGGGTTAAATGGGCACCGTGCTTCTACGGCACGTCATTCAACCAACAATGGAGAACCAGCATGAACAAGTCAGTGAAGATGATCCTGGCGGGCGCCGCCATCATCGCCCTGTCGGCCAACGCATTCGCGCACGGCGACGACTGCGGCTACGGGCATGGGCCGATGGGCATGGATCCCGCGCGCATGGAAAAGATGCATGAACAGCGCCTGGCCGCGCTGCACGACAAACTCAAATTGACCGCACAGCAGGAGCCGGCCTGGAAGAAATTCGCTGTGCAGCAACCCATGCCGGGCCAGCTGAAGCGCCCCGATCCGGCCGAGATGGACAAGCTGAATGCGCCGCAGCGGCTGGAAAAGGG
>JAJZUH010000060.1 GCA_021847165.1 Pseudomonadota bacterium | reverse complement strand
AATTCCTGCAGCAGGCGGAGGCCGCACTCGGTTTTCCCATCGACGTGATTGCGGGTCGCGAGGAAGCGCGCCTCATCTATCTCGGTGTCGCCCGGACGTTGCCGCACACGGAAGGCAAACGGCTGGTAATGGACATCGGCGGCGGCTCCACCGAGTTCATCATCGGTAACGGCCTGCAGCCGCTCAAGCTGGAAAGCCTGTACATGGGCTGCGTCAGCTACAGCGTGCGCTATTTCCCCGACGGCAAGATCAACAAGGCCAACCTCAAGCAGGCCGAACTGGCCGCGCGCAGCGAAGTGCAGGCCATCGCTTCGGAGTATTCCCAAGGGCACTGGAGCGTCGCGTTCGGCTCCTCGGGTAGTGCTCGCGTGTTGTGCGACATACTCGAGCTGAATGGTTACAGTGAGGGTGGCATCACCCGCGAGGGGCTGGAACAGCTGCGCGCGCAGATGCTCAGGGCTGGCGACGTGAACAAGCTGGACGTGCTGGGCCTGAAACCCGACCGGATTCCGGTGTTGCCGGGCGGCTTCGCCATCATGTATGCCGCCTTTTGCGAACTCGGCATCGAACGCATGCAGCCGGCCCTCGGTGCTTTGCGCGAGGGGTTGCTGTACGACCTGCTGGGCCGTTTCCATCACAACGACATGCGCGAAGTCACCGTGCAGCAGTTCATGCGCCGCTATCACGTGGATGTGCGTCAGGCAGCGCGGGTTGCCCATCTGGCGGATTTTTTTGCAAAGCAATTTCTGGAAGGCCAGCTCAGCGAAGAAGACCTGCACCTGCTCAACTGGTCGGCGAGCCTGCACGAGATAGGCATCAGCGTTGCGCACAGCGGTTACCACAAGCACACTGCCTACATCCTTGCCAACGCCGATATGCCAGGTTTTTCAAAGACAGAACAAAGTCATTTGAGCTTGTTGGCACTGGCGCATCGAGGCGGACTGGAAAAATTGCGCGGCATGCTGGATACGCCGGAAAAACTCGCCCAGGTGATGGCGCTGCGTCTTGCAGCGCTCATCTATCGCAATCGTGGCGATGTCGATCTGCCTGCCATGCAAGGCCGTTTCAGCGGCACCAAATTCCATCTGGTCCTTGCTCCGGGCTGGCTGGTGCAGAACCCGCTCACTGAAGCAGCGTTGCTGGAGGAGATGAGGCAATGGAAGGCGCTGGGGGTCAGCATGCAAGTGGTCGAAGGGTAATACGGCATCATTCGTTGCAACTAACAGGAGGGATACTTCGATGAAGCAACTCAAAACCATTCTTGTCAGTCTGCTGCTCGGCCTGCTCATCGGCATGGCGCTTGGCGTCAATATCGGGCGTGAGAAACCGCTGTTGTCCAATCCGTTCGCCAAGGAATCGTTGGTCGATCGGGCCAAGCAGCTGGGCAGCGAAACGCTGGAAAAAGGCGGCAAGGCTCTGGAAAAGACAGGACAGGCCCTGCAGGGCAAGTGAGCGGAAGACTGCGATGGCCGGACGCCGGTGCCCAGCGTGGTAAACTCCGTCCCGAAGCTGGCTAGACAGTCGCTGCGCACCTCGTGCTGCGTAGAGGAAAGTCCGGGCTCCGCAGAGCAGGATGCCGGCTAACGGCCGGACGCCGTGAGGCGATGGAAAGTGCCACAGAAAATATACCGCCGATGGCTGCGCAAGCAGTACAGGTAAGGTTGAAATGGCGAGGTAAGAGCTCACCGCGCTGGTGGCGACATCAGTGGCAGGGTAAACCCCATCCGGAGCAAGACCAAATAGGCTGGCCATGACGTTGCTCGCGTCGCCAGCGGGTAGGTTGCTTGAGCGTCAGGTAACGAAACGCCTAGAGGAATGACTGTCCACGACAGAACCCGGCTTATCGGCCAGCTTCACCTCTTTTGTTGTTCAACGATCCTCAATCGTTTTTCCGGCTGGTTCCGCTACGCCGGGTCGATGCAATTCGCGATTCGTGCGTAATCCCGGCTCTGCATTACAAATGACTTTAGCTTCTCCGCGCAATCCATTGCTTTTTAAGCATATTTGTTTTGCATTAACTAAGTGCGCTAACTCATTGTCCCGTAAAGAAAAATCCCGTTTTCTTGCTTGACCACCCCGTTGATTTTCAATATAGTGGCTGTAAGTGGTAAAAAGTGGGTAATAGTGGGGAAACGGGATGTTCCAAGGGGCGACGCAACTCAATCTGGATAGCAAGGGCAGGCTCGCGATACCGGCGCGGTATCGCGACATGCTGCTTGCGCATTGCGCAGGTCAGCTGGTGCTGACTGCCGATGCCGATGGTTGCCTGCTGGTCTATCCGCAACCCGAGTGGCAGCCCATCCGCGAGAAACTGATGAAGCTGTCCGCCTTTGATCCGCGCATCCGCGCGCTGCAACGTTTCCTGGTGGGACATGCCGAAGATGCGGTGATGGACGCCGCAGGTCGCGTGCTGGTTTCGCCGACGCTACGAACCTTTGCGCTGCTGGACAAGCGCGCGATGCTGGTGGGGCAGGGCAACAAGTTCGAGCTGTGGGACGAGGCGCGCTGGCAGGCGCAGAACGAGAAGATGACCGGGTTTACGGCGGACAACCTGCCGCCAGAACTCGAAGGATTCACTTTGTGAGCGAGGAACTGGTTCACGCGACCGTCCTGTTGAACGAAGCAGTCGAAGCATTGCAGGTGAAGCCGGATGGCATCTATGTGGACGGCACGTTCGGACGCGGCGGTCACAGCCGCCTGATCCTGCAGCGACTGGGTGTGCAGGGAAGCCTGATCGCACTGGACAAGGATCCGGCGGCAGTGGAAACGGGAAAAGCGATCGGCGATGCACGCTTCCGGATGGTGCATAGCGGTTTCGAGCATCTGGGAGACGTGCTGCAGGAGCTGGGGATCGACAAGGTGGATGGCGTGTTGCTGGACCTGGGAGTGTCGTCGCCGCAACTGGACGATGAGCGCCGCGGTTTCAGTTTCAGGTTCGATGCGCCGCTCGACATGCGCATGGATACGAGCAGGGGGGAGACAGCGGCGGAGTGGCTGGCTACGGTGGATGAGGGTGAGCTCGCGGAGGTGATACGTGATTACGGCGAAGAACGGTTTGCTAGGCAGATTGCAAGGGCGATTGTTGCTGCGCGCCAGGAACGGGAAATCCTCACCACGAAGCAACTCGGCGACATCGTCGCCCAGAGTGTACGCACGCGCGAACCCGGCAAGAATCCGGCGACCCGTACCTTTCAGGCTATACGGATTTATATCAACCGCGAGCTCGAAGAGCTGGAAAGCGTGTTGCCGCAATGCGTGGTTCACCTGAAAGCGGGCGGGCGCATGGCAGTGATCAGTTTTCATTCGCTGGAAGACCGCATGGTCAAGCATTTCATGCGCGACATGGCGCAAGGCGACAAGGTGCCGAAACACGTGCCCATTCGTGCGGCCGATGTGCCGCAAGGCAAATTGCGCCTGATCGGCAAGGCGATCCAGGCGTCCCCGGAAGAAGTGGCGGCGAATCCGCGCGCGCGCAGCGCGGTGTTGAGAGTGGCGGAGCGTCTGGGTGGCTAGGCTGAATGTCCTGTTGCTTGCCATAGTCATCGCATGCGCGTTGGGTGTCGTCACCTCCCAGCACAAGGCGCGCAAGCTGTTCGTGGAACTGCAAAAGGAAAAGGACAGGGCTCAGCAGATGGATGTGGAGTGGGGGCAATTGCAACTTGAACAAGGCTCGCTGGCCATGCCGGCGCGAGTGGAGAACCTTGCCAGTCGTCAATTGCAGATGCAGATGCCGCAGTCGGGACAGATTCGCTATATCCGCATCGGTAGCGGAGCGGCGGCGCAACCATGAACTACGCCACTGCGACCATACAGACCTCCGGGCAGATCGCATTGCCGGCATGGCGTTCCCGCGTGCTGTTCGTATTGCTGATGACGGGGCTGGTTGTCTTGCTTGGACGCGCGGTGTACCTGCAAGGCATCCACAATGACTTCCTGCAGCAGGAAGGAGATGCGCGCTACGGGCGCGTCGTCGAGATTCACGCGCACCGCGGCATGATCACGGACCGGCATGGCGAACCGCTGGCGGTGAGCACGCCGGTCGAGTCGGTATGGGCGAGTCCGGGCGATGTCGAGATATCCTCGACGCAGATATCCCAACTGGCGCAGATCATCGGGATGAATCCTGCGGAAGTGAAGAGCAAACTGGCCACCTCGCGCGAGTTCGTCTATCTCAAGCGCCAATTGCCGCCGGAACAGGCGGCGAAGGTCGTCAAGCTCGGCATTCCCGGCATTTCGCTGCAGCGCGAATATCGCCGCTATTACCCCGGCGGCGAAGTCACCGCGCACCTGATCGGTTTCACCGATGTCGATGACAACGGACAGGAAGGCATCGAGCTGGCGCTGCAAGGTCAACTGGGCGGCAAGGCCGGCAGCCAGCAGGTCATCAAGGACAGGCGCGGATTCATCGTCGAGGACGTGGCCAGCCTGCGCGCGCCCAAGGCGGGTGTCGATGTCGCCCTGAGCATCGACAGCAAAATACAATCCCTCGCCTTCCGCGAAATCAGGCAGGCGGTCGAACGGAACAAGGCGAAAGGGGGTTCCATCGTCGTACTGGACGCCAAGACTGGCGAGGTGCTGGCGCTGGCGAACTGGCCTTCCTACAATTCCAACAATCGGGATAAGCCCGGCATGGCGGTGTTGCGCAATCATGCGGTCACCGACCAGTTCGAACCGGGCTCCACCATGAAGCCGTTCACCATCGCTACCGCGCTGGAGGCCGGCAAGATCAAGCCGAATACGGTCATCGACACGTCTGGCGGTGTGTTTACCGTGAACGGCCGCACGATACACGATACCCATCCCGAGCGCTTCCTCACGGTAGCCCAGATCATCCAGAAATCCAGCAACGTCGGCACGGCCAAGATCGCGCTCAGCCTGCCGCCAGAAACGCTATGGCATGGGCTGAGCGAAGACGGTTTCGGCTCGCTGACAGGGAGCGAATTCCCGGGCGAAGCCGAAGGCAAGCTGCGCGACTACAGAAAATGGCGTCCCATCGAACAGGCGACGATGTCATACGGCAACGGCATTTCGGTGAACCTGCTGCAACTGGCGCGCGCCTATACGGTCTTCGCCAACAACGGCGAACTCAAGCCGATCACCTTGCTCAAGCAGGAGACGCCGGCCTTGGGCGTCAAGGTCTACTCCGATGCGACCGCGCAGGCGGTGCGCGACATGATGGAAACGGTGGTGAGGCCGGGCGGTACCGCGCCGCTGGCGCAGATCACCGGCTATCGCGTGGCTGGCAAGACCGGAACCGCGCACAAGCTGGAGAACGGGAAATATGTGAATCGCTATGTCGCCTCGTTCGTCGGCATGGCGCCCGCGTCCAACCCCCGCCTGATCGTGGCCGTGATGGTCAACGAACCGGGTGGCAGGGACTACTACGGCGGCCTGGTTGCTGCGCCCGTATTCAGCAACGTGATGGGCGCTGCGCTGCGCATGCTCAGCGTGCCCAACGATGCGCCGCTGGATAATGTGCTGCAGGCGCCGGGCGAGGTAGTGGGGGAGGAAGTATGACCGCCTTCCATCCCGACCAGTTGAATGCCCTGGGGGTGGGCATCACGCGGCTGGCATCGGATAGCCGTGCCGTTCAGCCGGGCGATACTTTTGTCGCTTACCCGGGAGGACAGGCCGACGGCCGCGGATATATCGCACAGGCGATCGAGCGCGGCGCGAACGCGGTGATCTGGGAGGCGCACGATTTCGAATGGAATGCCGAGTGGCAGGTGCCCAATCTCGCGGTGAAGGATCTGCGCCACCAGGCCGGATTGATCGCCGATCACGTCTATGGCCAGCCTTCGCGCAAGTTATGGATGGTCGGCATCACCGGCACCAATGGCAAAACCTCGACCAGCCACTGGCTGGCCAGGACGTTCGGAGCGCTGGGGCGCAAGAGTGCCGTGCTGGGCACGCTGGGGAACGGCTTTCCTGACCTGCTGCAGGCGACTGCCAATACCACGCCCGATGCGCTGCTCGTGCATGGCCTGCTGGCACAGTACCAGCGCCAGGGCGCGCAAGTGGCGATAATGGAAGTGTCTTCGCATGCGCTGACGCAAGGTCGGGTCAACGGCGTGCATTACGACGTGGCCATGCTGACCAACCTCACGCGCGACCATCTCGACTATCACGGCGACATGCAAAGCTACGCGGCAGCCAAGCGGCGGTTGTTCGACTGGTCGCAGCTCAAGTATGCGGTGCTCAACCTTGACGATGCCTTCGGTGCCGAGCTGGCCGAGCAACTGCAGGATGCCAGCGTCGAGGTGGTCGGATACGGCCTCGGTGACGACGCACTGCGGCTGGCGGAACGCCTGGGCATCCGCATGGTATACGGCAATCTTGCGCAGGTGAATGCGCAGGGACTGACGTTGCAGCTGCACACCAGCTGGGGGGCTGCCGCACTGTGCAGCAAGCTGATCGGGCGCTTCAATGCATCCAATCTGCTGGGGGCGCTGGCAGTGTTGCTGGTCAGCGAAATCGGGCTGGACGATGCCGTCCACGAACTTGGTATGCAAAAGGCGGTAGCCGGGCGCATGCAGACCCTGGGCGGCAAGAACGTGCCGGCTGTCGTGGTGGACTACGCCCATACGCCGGATGCGCTGGAAAAAGTGCTGCTCACGCTGCGTGAAGTGACCGAACCGTTCGGTGGCAAGCTCGTTTGCGTGTTCGGCTGCGGGGGCGATCGCGATCGCGGCAAGCGACCGATGATGGGCACCGTGGCCTCGAAGTTTGCCGATGTATGCATTGTCACGAGCGACAATCCGCGCAGCGAAGAGCCGGGTTCGATCATCGAAGCCATCTGCGCGGGGATGCAGGGCGAGTACCAGGTGATCGAGGATCGCGCGAAGGCCATCAACCATGCGATCGCCATGGCCCGCCCGCAAGATACGGTACTGCTGGCCGGCAAGGGGCATGAGGACTACCAGGAGATCAAGGGGGTGCGCCACCCCTTCTCGGACAGCGAGATCGCCCATCGTGCGCTCAGCATGTGGAAACCGGAGGAGCGCTGGCTATGATGATGCTTTCACAAGCCGCACGCGCGCTGCATGCCGGGATGAGCGGTGCCGATGTATCTCTGGCAGGCGTTTCCACCGATACGCGCACCATCCAGCCGGGCGATTTGTTCATTGCGCTCAAGGGCGAACATTTCGACGGCGCAGGTTTTGTCGGACAGGCGATGCAAGCCGGTGCCGTGGCTGCAATCGTGAATGCCGGCAGCGACATCGGCGATGCGGCGTGCCCGCTGCTGCGTGTACCCGACACGCGCCTGGCCCTGGGAACGCTCGCTGCATATTGGCGCGCGCAGTTCGATATACCCCTGGTCGCAATCACCGGCAGTAACGGCAAAACCACAGTAAAGGAAATGCTGGCAGCGATTCTGCGCGCAGCGGGGGGCGATGCCGCAAGCGTGCTGGCGACCCAGGGCAATTTCAACAACGACATCGGCATGCCGCTCACCTTGCTGAAATTGCGATCGACACACCGCTATGCCGTGATCGAAATGGGCATGAACCATCCGAACGAGATCGACTACCTGACGCGCATTGCGCGTCCGGATGTGGCGCTCGTCAACAACGCATCGGGAGCGCACCTGCAGGGGCTGGGCACGGTGGAGGGGGTGGCGCGCGCCAAAGGCGAGATATTCGCCGGTCTCGCGAACGCCGGCACAGCGGTCATCAATGCGGACGACGCGCATGCGGCGTTATGGCGCAATCTGGCCGGGCAGCATCGCGTGCTCGATTTCGCCCTGGTGCACCCGGCCGCAATCCAGGGGAAATGGACACCGCAGGGATACGGCGGCGAGCTGCAGGCGCGGACGCCGGCAGGCGAGCTGCGTGTCGCATTGCAGGTGCCGGGTGAACACAATGCGCGCAACGCACTGGCGGCGACTGCCGCGGCAGTCGCCTTGCGCGTGCCGCTGGACGTCATTGCCCGGGCGCTGCAGGCGTTCGGCGGAGTGGCTGGACGCCTGCAGCGCAAGCCGGCACGACATGGCGCGACCCTGATCGACGATACCTACAACGCCAATCCTGCATCCATGCATGCCGCACTGGAAGTGCTTGCGCACACCGGGGGCAAGCGCATCTTCGTGCTGGGCGACATGGGCGAGCTGGGCGCCGACGCGGCACAGTTCCACCGCGAGATCGGCATCGCGGCGCGCGAGCTGGGAATAGAAAGACTGCTGGCATTGGGTGCCTTGAGCGCCGAGGCGGTGCGCGAATTCGGTACGGGCGCACAGCACTTCGCAGATATCGAAACGCTGCAGACGGTGCTGGAGGGAGAACTGGATGCGCAGACGACAGTGCTGGTGAAGGGGTCGCGCTTCATGAAAATGGAACGGGTCGTGCAATTCAGCGCGCTCAACAGGGAGGAAGCATGCTGCTCGCATTAGCACAATGGCTGGCGCAGGACGTCAGGACATTCAGCGTATTCAACTACATCACGCTGCGCGCGGTGATGTCGGCGATGACGGCGCTGTTCATTTCATTCCTGCTCGGTCCCTGGATGATACGCAAGCTGACCGCAATGAAGATCGGCCAGTCGGTGCGCACCGATGGGCCGCAAACGCACCTGGTGAAGGCCGGCACGCCGACCATGGGCGGTGCGCTGATCCTGATGTCGGTTGCCATCACTACCCTGCTGTGGGGTGATCTGCACAACGCATACATATGGGTGGTGCTGTTCACCACGCTCGGTGTAGGAGCCATCGGCTGGGTGGACGACTACCGCAAGGTGGTGCACCGCAATCCGGACGGCCTCTCGGCGCGCGCCAAGATGTTCTGGCAGTCGCTGATCGCGCTGGCAGTGGGCATATTCCTGTGGACGCACGCCACGTTGCCGGCACATACGGAAGTCATCGTGCCGTTCTTCAAGAATGTGGTGTTTCCGCTCGGCATGGTTGGTTTCATCGTGCTGGTCTATCTGGTGATTGTCGGCAGCAGCAATGCGGTGAATCTGACCGATGGTCTGGACGGCCTGGCCATCATGCCGACGGTGATGGTGGCGGCAGCCTTGGCCATCTTCGCCTATGTCGCAGGTCATGCCGAATTCTCGAAGTATCTTGGCGAGCCCTCCATACCCGGCGCAGGCGAACTGGCGGTGTTCTGTGCCGCCATCTCGGGAGCCGGGCTGGCCTTCCTGTGGTTCAACGCCTATCCGGCGGAAGTGTTCATGGGCGACGTCGGTGCGCTGGCGCTGGGCGCAGCGCTGGGTGCGGTGGCGGTGATCATCCGCCAGGAACTGGTGCTGTTCATCATGGGCGGTGTGTTCGTGGTGGAGGCAGTATCGGTGATGCTGCAGGTGTCCTATTTCAAATACACGAAGAAGAAATACGGCACCGGCAAGCGCATCCTGCTGATGGCGCCGTTGCACCACCATTTCGAGCAAAAGGGCTGGAAAGAGACTCAGGTCGTTGTCCGGTTCTGGATCATCACCATGCTGCTGGTCCTGATCGGCCTAGCGACGCTGAAACTCAGATAAAGAATGAACGAACTGCGCGGACAATCGGTGCTGGTACTCGGGCTCGGTGAAACCGGGCTGTCGCTTGCGCGCTATCTGGGCGCGCAAGGCGCGCGCCTGCGCGTGGCCGACAGCCGCAATGCCCCGCCCGGCGTCGCGATCCTGCGCAGCGAACTGCCGCAGGCCGAAGTACATTGCGGCCCGTTCGGCGACGCATTGCTGCACGGGATAGACCGGATCGCCATCAGCCCCGGCGTGCCCATGGCCGACCCGCTGGTGCAGCGCGCCATCGCGCGCGGCATTCCGGTCGAGGGCGATATCGAATTGCTGGCGCAGCAGCTTGCGACCAACGATTACCGGCGCACGACCAAAGTCATCGCCATCACCGGCGCCAACGGCAAGACCACGACCACCAGCATGGTAGGCGCGATGTGCGCGGCGGCCGGGCTGGATACGCAAGTGGCGGGCAATATTTCCCCCGCCGTGCTGGATGCCCTGCGCAACCGCGACCGGCAGCCGCAGGTGTGGGTGCTGGAACTCTCCAGCTTCCAATTGGAGACCACCTGTACGCTGGATGCCGATGCGGCGGCAGTGCTCAACGTGACCGAAGACCATCTCGACCGCTACGACAGCATGGATGCCTATGCCGCGGCCAAGGCGCGCATCTTCCAGGGCAATGGCGTGCAGGTGGTGAATCGCGACGACGCGCGCAGCGACGCGATGCGCATCGCCGGGCGCAGGCAGGCAAGCTTTGGCCTGAATCCGCCACCGAATGACCGGGATTGGGGGATCACCCGTGAAGGCGCGATCACCTGGCTGGTCCAGGGCGGGCGGAAGATCATGCGCGCAGACGAATTGCAGGTGAGCGGTCTGCACAATGTGGCGAATGCGCTGGCGGCATTGGCGCTGTGCCGCGCGCTCGACATCCCGCTGGCACCGCTGGTCGATGCGCTGCGCGCTTTCAAAGGCCTGCCGCATCGCGTGGAGCGCATTGCCGAAGTACAGGGCATCACCTATTACGACGACTCCAAAGGCACCAACG
>JAJZUH010000059.1:3217-10669 GCA_021847165.1 Pseudomonadota bacterium | reverse complement strand
GCCGTCGAGGGCCTGGATGTCGTCGCCCCCCAGTTCGGCCACTATGTCCTGCCCATCACGCTCTCGGTACTGACCGCCTTGTTCCTCGCGCAAAAGCATGGCACCGGCGCAATGGGGCTGGCGTTCGGCCCGATCATGGTCTTCTGGTTTGCCAGCCTGGGAATACTGGGATGCCTGTCCATCGCCCGGCATCCGGATGTGCTCTGGGCGCTTAATCCGCTCAATGCGATTCATTTTCTGATCATCGACCCGCGGCTCTCGTTCCTGACGCTCGGCTCCGTGGTGCTCGCCGTCACCGGCGGCGAAGCGCTCTATACCGACATGGGGCATTTCGGGAAATTCCCGATCCGGC
Source organism: Pseudomonadota bacterium (assembly GCA_021847165.1). Lineage (GTDB taxonomy): Bacteria > Pseudomonadota > Gammaproteobacteria > Burkholderiales > Gallionellaceae > Sideroxyarcus. The sequence continues at coordinate 10,317 of JAJZUH010000059.1, read as the reverse complement.
TGACCTGGTTCTCATTCGTGCTGCCCGCCCTGACATTGAACTATTTCGGGCAAGGCGCATTGCTGTTGCAGAACCCGCAGGCCATCGAGAATCCGTTCTATCTGCTCGCCCCGGGATGGGCACTGATTCCCATGGTGCTGCTCGCCACCGCAGCCACCGTGATCGCCTCGCAGGCGGTGATCTCCGGCGCCTTCTCGGTGGCCCGGCAATCGGTGCAGATGGGACTGCTGCCGCGCATGGAGATTCGCCAGACCTCGGATAAGGCGCAAGGACAAATCTATGCCCCCCTGACCAACTGGACCCTCTATCTGGCGGTCATCTATCTGGTGCTGACCTTCCAGAGCTCCAGCAATCTGGCAGCGGCGTATGGCATCGCCGTCACCGGCACGATGACCATCGACACCATACTGATCGCATTTGTCCTCGTGGCCTGGCGCTGGTCGCCGCTGCTCGTCGTCCCGCTCATCGGCACCTTCCTGGCTGTCGACCTGGCCTATTTCTCCGCCAACGCACTCAAGATCCCCCAGGGTGGCTGGTTCCCGCTCGGCATCGCGGCACTTTCATTCACCGTACTGACCACCTGGAAACTGGGACGGAAACTGCTGTTCGACGAAATAGCCCGCCAGGCCATCCCCATCCAGGTCGTGCTGGACGGCGCCGATGGAGTGCCCCGCGCGCAAGGCACCGCGATCTTCCTCACCGCCATCGGGGAAGGTGCGCCTTCCGCGCTGCTGCACAACCTCAAGCACAACCAGGTACTGCATGAACGCAACATCCTGCTGACCGTGATCGTCGAAGACAAACCTTACGTCACCAAAGGCAACCGCCTGTTGATCAACGACATGGGCAAGGGGTTCTACAGGCTGCGAATCTTCTACGGCTTCATGGAAACGCCGGACATTCCGGCAGCCCTGGAATTGTGCGCCAAGCAAGGCCTGGTCTTCGACATGATGAACACCTCGTTCTTCATCTCGCACGCGGTGATCGTCACCGGTGCAGGGCCCGGCATGATGCACTGGCGCAAGCGCCTGTTCCTTGCCCTGTCCAGGAATGCCATGAATGCCGCGGAATTTTTCAACATCCCCACCAACCGCGTCATCGAAATGGGAACGCGCATCGAAATATGAGGCCTCGCGCAGCCTCTGATTGCCTGCCGGAACCCAGCCGCACCTGCGCTCTTAATCGCTCCGGGTAATATGCTTATTCTGCCGGCGAAGTTGAAGCGGGGTCTGATTCGGCGGATAATTGCATTCCCTCTAGGAGTGCTAGCCCTATGACCGAATACCTACTCATCCTCGTCAGCACGGTGTTGGTGAACAACATCGTGATGGTGAAGATTCTCGGATTGTGCCCGTTCATGGGCGTGTCCAAGAAACTGGAAGCCGCCATCGGCATGGGCGCAGCCACGACCTTCGTACTCACGCTGGGCTCCGGCGCCAGCTACCTGATCGAGCACTACCTGCTCGGCCCCGATCTCGCTTACCTCACCACGCTGTCGTTCATCGTGGTCATCGCCGGCATCGTGCAGTTCACCGAGATGGCGATCAAGAAGACCAGCCCCGAGCTGTACCAGATCCTCGGCATCTACCTGCCGCTGATCACCACCAACTGCGCAGTGCTCGGCATCCCCCTGCTCAATGTGCAGGCGAAACACGATTTCATGCAGTCGCTGCTGTTCGGCTTTGGCGGTGCGCTGGGCTTCACGCTGGTGATGATCCTGTTCGCGGGCATCCGCGAACGGCTGGAGGGCGCCGACGTACCGGGCATCTTCAAGGGTTCGGCCATCGCCATGGTCACCGCCGGATTGATGAGCTTGTCATTCATGGGGTTCTCGGGCCTGGTGAAATGATCTCTGCACTCTGGGTGATGGTCGGCATTTCCCTGCTGCTTGGCGCAGTGCTGGGTTTCTCCGCCATCAAGTTCAAGGTCGAAGGCAATCCGCTGGTGGAGAAGATCGATGCCGTGCTGCCGCAGACGCAATGCGGCCAGTGCGGCTATCCCGGCTGCAAACCCTATGCCGAGGCGATCGCCAAAGGCGAAGCCGGCATCAACAAGTGCCCCCCGGGCGGCGATGAGGGAATACACAAGCTGGCCGACCTGCTCGGCGTGGAATATGTGCCGTTCGGCGAAGGTACCGCGCCCAAACCCAAGGCCGTCGCCTTCATCGACGAACAGACCTGCATCGGCTGCACCCTCTGCCTGCAAGCCTGCCCGGTGGACGCCATCGTCGGTGCGGCGAAACAGATGCATACCATCATCGCGGCCGAATGCACCGGCTGCGAATTGTGCATCGCACCCTGCCCGGTGGATTGCATCAGCATGCTGCCCCTCGGCGAAGACATCTCCAGCTGGAAGTGGCAATACCCGACCATTCCCCTCGTACAGGTCGCAGCACAATGAGACCGTTGTTCAAATTCCATGGCGGCGTCCACCCGCCCACGCACAAGGCTGAATCCACCGGCAGGCCGATCGCGCAAGCCGCCCTCCCCTCGAAGCTGGTCATTCCGCTGCACCAGCACGTGGGCAATCGTGCGGTACCGGTGGTTCAGGTCGGCGAGCGTGTGCTCAAGGGGCAGGTCATAGGGCGCCCGGAAGGACGCTTGTCCAGCGCGGTACACGCCTCGACTTCCGGCACGGTGAGCGCAATCGACATGCAACTGGTCGCACACCAGTCCGGCCTGCCGGATCTGTGCATCACCCTCATCCCGGACGGCAAGGACGAATGGATTGCGCACAGCGGCGTGGATTACCGGCAGACCGCGCATACCGACCTGCGCCACCTGTTGCGCCAGGCCGGGGTAGTAGGCCTCGGCGGCGCGGTCTTCCCCAGCGACATGAAGTCCTATTCCCACAAGCACCAGATCAGGACGCTGGTGATCAACGGTGCGGAGTGCGAACCCTACATCACCTGCGACGACATGCTGATGCGCGAACGGGCCGGCGACATCCTGCGCGGCGCGGAAGTGTTGCGCGAACTGCTGTATGCGGAAGAGGTGCTGATCGGCATCGAGGACAACAAGCCGGAAGCCATCGCCGCGATGCAACAGGCCGTGCTGGAAGACAAGCATGCACATATGGAGGTGATCGCCGTCCCCACGCTGTATCCGGGCGGCGGCGCCAAGCAGCTGATCCGCGTGCTGACCGGCATCGAGGTCGCTGCGGGCGTGCGTTCCACCGAAATGGGCGTGCAGTGTTTTAACGTCGCCACCGCATATTGCGTCTGGCGCGCCATCGCATTCGGCGAGCCGCTGCTGTCGCGCATCGTCACCGTGACCGGCAACGTCGAACATGCGCAGAATTTCGAGGTGCTGCTGGGCACGCCGGTGGATGAACTGGTCGCACAGGCCGGCAGCAAGCCCGATACCGAACGCCACATCATGGGCGGCCCGATGATGGGCGTGGACCTGCCCTCGGGCTCTGTCGGCGTAACCAAGGCGACCAACTGCATCATCGAGGCATCGTCCAGGCTGTTCCCGCCGCCTCCACCCGCGCTGCCCTGCATCCGCTGCACGCGCTGCGCCGATGTCTGCCCGGCCGAACTGCAACCGCAGGACCTGTACTGGTTTGCCAAGGCCAGGGATTTCGGCAAGGCGCAGGAATACCACCTGTTCGACTGCATCGAATGCGGCGCCTGCGCCTATGTCTGCCCCAGCCATATCCCGCTGGTCCAGTATTACCGTTTCGCCAAGAGCGAGATCTGGCAGCGCGAACGCGAAGCCCAGGCCGCCGAACTGGCGCGCGAGCGCCACGAATTCCGGCTGATGCGCATCGAACGCGAGAAGCAGGAAAAAGCCGAGCGCCTGGCACAGAAGGAAAAGGCCGCACTCGCCGCAAAGGCCTCCGCGCCTGCGCCCAATCCGGAACCGGCCATCGCCGCCGCTCCAGCCACGGCCGATCCGGACGATACCCTGCAGATGCGTATCGATGCGGCCGTCGCGCGCGCCAAGGAACAGGCCGCCGCCGCGCAGCCGAAAAACACCGATGCCCTCACCGCCGAGCAGCAAGCCGAAATCGATGCGATCGAAGCGCGCCGCGCCAAGATCCGCGAGATGGCGGCGCATGCCGGCGCGGACGACGAACCGCCGAAATCCAACCAAGGATAGCCAACGACCATGTGGAGTTCCCCCTTTATCACCCAGCCCAGCAGCGTCAGCCAGATCATGCTGCGCGTGCTGCTCGCGCTGATTCCCGGCATCGCGCTGTACGTATGGTATTTCGGCCCGGCGATCCTGGTCTCGATCGCACTGGCCTCAGTCACGGCGCTGGCGACCGAAGCAATCATGCTCAAGCTGCGCAACCGGCCGATCAAGCCGTTCCTGAGCGACAACAGCGCCCTGCTCACCGCCTGGTTGCTGGCCCTCTCCATCCCGCCGCTCGCCCCGTGGTGGATGGTGGTGGTCGGCACCGCCTTCGCCATCGCCATTTCCAAGCACTTGTACGGCGGCCTGGGCAACAACCCGTTCAATCCGGCGATGATCGGCTATGCCGTGCTCATCATCTCCTTCCCCGTGCACATGACGCACTGGCTCACGCCGCACGCGCTGGGCGGCACCGAACTGACCTTCGGCGAGCAACTGGGCTACATGTTCAACGGTGCGTTGCCTGCCGGGTTGACGCTGGACGCGGTGACCATGGCGACGCCGCTGGATACGCTGAAGACGCAGCTGCATCTCGGGCTGTCGGTAGATAGCATTCGCGACATGCCGATCTACGGCCACCTCGCCGGCAAGGGCAGCGAGATGGTGGCGATCGGCTTCGCCATCGGCGGGCTTTACCTGCTGTTCATCCGCATCATCTCCTGGCATCTGCCGGTGGCGTTCCTCGCCGCCCTGTTCGCCACGGCGGGCGTGTTCCACCTGGTCGATCCGGTACATTACGTCACGCCGCTGTTCCACTGGTTCTCCGGCGCAGCAATGCTGGGTGCGTTCTTCATCCTGACAGATCCGGTCACTTCGCCCACCACCGCCAGGGGCAAACTGATCTTTGCCGCCGGCGCCGGCCTGCTCACCTACCTCATCCGTGCTTTCGGCGGTTATCCCGACGGCATGGCCTTTGCCACGCTGCTGATGAACATCTGCGTGCCGCTGATCGATGCCTGGACCCAGCCCAAGGTGTTCGGCAAGAAAGGGGGCGGGAAATGAAGCGCATCGCCCGTTCCACCCTGCAGACCGCCATCAATCTGGTGTTCTTCGCCGTCATCGGCACAGCCATCCTGGCTTCGGTATTCTTCCTGACGCACGACAAAATCGTGAAAAGCGAAGAAGGCGAGAAGCTGAAACTCATCATGCAGATCGTACCGTCGGCGCTGTTCGACAACGACATCATCCAGGACAAGCTGGATGTGCCCGCCAGCGAACTGCTCGGTACCGGCGGCACGAGCGTCGCCTATCGTGCCCGCCTCAAGGGGGAGCCTTCCGCCGTGGTGCTGGAAGCTGTCGCACCGGACGGTTACAGCGGCAAGATCGCCCTGATCCTCGCGGTGCGCGCCAACGGCGAACTGGCCGGCGTGCGCGTGGTGGCGCACAAGGAAACGCCCGGGCTTGGCGATTACATCGAGCTGCCGAAGAGCCCCTGGATCAAGGGTTTCGACGGAAAGTCGCGCGAGGTGTATAAAGACGCTGACTGGAAAGTCAAAAAGGACGGCGGCCAGTTCGACTACATGGCAGGCGCGACCATCACACCGCGCGCGGTGGTCAAGGCCGTCAACAAGGCATTGATCTATTTCGGCGAAAACCGCGATAAACTGTTTGCGGCCAACCCACCGAAGAAGGAGACAAACAAATGACCCTTCAGGAATTCAAGGATATCCTGCATAACGGAGTGTGGAAGCAGAACACCGGCGTGGTGCAACTGCTCGGCCTGTGCCCGTTGCTGGCAGTCAGCAGCACGGTGGTCAACGGCGTAAGCCTGGGACTGGCGACTGCCGTGGTGATGGCCCTGAGCGGCGCAGCCATCGCCCCCATCCGCAGCTATGTCCCGAACGAAATCCGCATCCCCGTGTTCATCCTCATCATCGCGGTGCTGGTCACCGTGGTGCAGTACCTGATGAATGCCTACATGTACGGCCTGTACGTGGTACTGGGCATCTTCATTCCGCTCATCGTCACCAACTGCATCGTGCTGGCGCGCGTGGAGGCCTTCGCTTCCAAGAACACCCTGCTGCCTTCCGCCCTCGATGGCTTCGCCATGGGCTTGGGACTGACCGCCGTGCTGGCGGTACTGGGAGGGATCCGGGAATTGCTGGGCAAAGGCACCCTGCTCTCCGGTATCGATCTCGCGCTGGGCGATATGGCCAAAGACTGGGTGCTGCATGTGCTGCCCAACTACAAGGGCTTCCTGCTCGCCATCCTCCCCCCCGGCGCCTTCATCGGCCTGGGCTGCCTCATTGCGGGCAAGAACTGGCTCAACCTGCGCGCCGAACGCAAGCGCAAGAGCGGCGCGACGGTCATTCCCATCGAGGCCGGCTGCACCCCCGCAATGCATTAAATGAACGCAGCCAAACGACGCGAGATATTCCTGCGCCTGCAAGCGGCCAATCCGCACCCGACCACCGAGCTGGAATACCACACGCCTTTCGAACTGCTGGTCGCGGTGGTGTTGTCCGCACAAGCCACCGATGTGAGCGTGAATGCCGCCACCCGCCAGCTCTATCCCGTTGCGAACACGCCGCAGGCGCTGTTGCAACTCGGCGAGGAAAAGCTGCGCAGCCATATCCAGCGCATCGGCCTGTACAAGACCAAGGCCAGGCATGTGATCCAGTTATGCCGTATCCTGCTGGAACAACATGGCGGACAGGTGCCGCAGACGCGCGAAGCGCTGGAAGCCCTGCCCGGCGTGGGGCGCAAGACCGCCAACGTGATCCTCAACACCGCCTTCGGACAACCGACCATCGCGGTCGACACCCATATCTTCCGGGTCAGCAACCGCACCGGGCTCGCACCCGGCAAGGACGTGACGGAGGTCGAGAAAAAACTGCTGAAATTCGTGCCGGATGAGTTCAAGCACGATGCGCACCACTGGCTGATCCTGCACGGGCGTTATGTTTGCCAGGCGCGCAAGCCGAAATGCGGCCAGTGCATTATCGAAAGCCTGTGCGAATA
>JAJZUH010000059.1:0-3117 GCA_021847165.1 Pseudomonadota bacterium | reverse complement strand
GCGCAGCTCATCGACAAGCATCCCGAATATCATGCCCTGTTCGACGATCCGGAGCGCAATCAGGACCAGGACTATGCGCCGGACGGCAACGTGGTGAATCCCTTCCTGCACCTGATGATGCACCTGACCATCGAGGAGCAGATCTCCATCGGCCAGCCGCAGGGCATCCGCGAACAGTTCGCGCGCCTTACGCAAAAATACGAGTCCGAGCATGAGGCCCAGCATGCAATCATGGATTGCCTGGGCGAGATGATCTGGCAGGCGCAACGCAACAAGACCGCACCGGATGCCGTGGTGTACCTGTCATGCCTGGAGAAACAGTAATGCGATTGAGCAAGATCGTCACAAGAACGGGCGACGACGGGAGTACCGGCCTGGCCGACGGGACGCGCCTGCCCAAGAACAGCGCCCGCATCGCCGCCATCGGCAGCGTGGATGAACTCAACAGCCATCTCGGCGTGCTGCTCGCCGAAACACTGGCGGAAGATGTGCGCAGCGCACTACTGCTCATCCAGAACGACCTGTTCGATCTTGGCGCTGCACTGGCCACGCCGGGCGCCCCGTTCGAACGTGGCAAACTGGCCCGGCTGGACGCCGCCATCGAGAAATACAATGCCGGCCTGCCCCCGTTGAAAGAATTCATCCTGCCCGGCGGCTGCCGTGCCGCTGCCGCATGCCATGTCGCCCGGACCGTGGCACGCCGCGCCGAACGCGACTACCTGCAGGTGATGCAAAACGAAACAGCCCCGCAAGAGGGGCTGCAATACCTGAACCGGCTTTCCGACCTGCTGTTCGTGCTTTGCCGTGTGCTGAATCTGGCGGCAGGAAAAGCCGAGTCGCTGTGGCAGCGCTGAGCAGCGACCCGGCTGGCGCTGCCCGAATGGCTAAGGCTGGACCGGCGGGATTTTCGGCTTGCGCAAACCCAGCAGCCACATCACGTAGCCGGACAGGCAATAGCCGAAGAACAGCAGGAACAGGTTGAGGGGGGGGTTTTGCGCCACGAAGATGAAGAACAGCGCGAACAGGAAGATGACGATGAACGGCACGCTCTTGCGCATGTTGAGCGACTTGAAGCTGTAGTATTTCAGGTTGCTCACCATGCTCAGCCCGGCGAACACGGTCAGCCCGGCCGCATACCAGCGCAACTCGAACCCGGTAAAGCTGTTATCCAGCATCACCCACACGAATCCGGCCACCAGCGCAGCAGCAGCCGGGCTGGGCAAGCCCTGGAAATAACGCTTGTCGACCACGTCGATGTTGGTATTGAAGCGCGCCAGCCGCAATGCGGCACCGGTGCAGTAAATGAAGGCGGCGAACCATCCCCACTTGCCCAGATCGCGGAACGCCCATTCGTACATCAGGATGGATGGGGCGACACCGAACGAAACCATGTCCGACAGACTGTCGTATTCGGCGCCGAATTCGCTCTGCGTATGCGTCAGGCGCGCAACCCGGCCATCCAGGCCGTCCAGCACCATGGCGATGAAGATGGCCACGGCGGCAAACTCGAACTTGCCATTCATCGCCTGCACGATGGCATAGAACCCCGCAAACAGCGCTGCCGTGGTGAACAGGTTCGGCAGCAGGTAGATGCTGCGCCGACGCAGGTCCATGTGTTTGCGCTGATTGAGTTCGTCCATAGGTCTTAGAGTTTGGCCAGGATGGTGGTGGTGGCGGACACTTTATCACCGATAGCGACCTTGACGGTAGCCGTCAGCGGCAGGTACACATCGACGCGCGAACCAAAGCGGATGAAACCGTAGCGCTGGCCGCGCGTCAAGGTATCGCCCGCATTGATATAGCACAGGATGCGGCGCGCAATCAGCCCCGCCACCTGCACGAAGGTCACCGTCTGTCCATCGTCGGTCTTCAGCACCACCGCATTGCGTTCGTTCTCGGCGGACGCCTTGTCCAGATCGGCATTCACGAACTTGCCCGGGAAATACTCGATCTTTTCCACCTTGCCGTCGACCGGGCTGCGGTTGGAGTGCACGTTGAACACGTTCATGAACACGCTGACCAGGATCGCATCGCGCTGCGCATAGGGATCCTGCGTACGCTCGACCTTGATGACGCGGCCGTCGGCCGGCGACAACACCACACCAGCCTGCTGCGGTATCTCGCGTGGCGGATCGCGGAAGAATTGCAGCACGAATACGAAGATGATCCACATCGGGATGGACCATACTGCGCACCAGACAGTGGCAGCAACGGCAAGCACCAGGGAAATGGCCAGGAACGGCCATCCCTCGCGGGCAATAATGGGATGAGGATAGTTATTCATATCGGATGGGTGAGAAGGACAAAGGGAGAAGGGCAAAAGCGGACTGGTCCACTCTTTCCGCTTCTCCCTCCGCCCTTTCTGCAGTTAGTTCTTCGATTGATCGACCAGCTTGTTCTTGCCGATCCAGGGCATCATGGAGCGCAGCTTTCCGCCCACCACTTCGATCGGATGTTCGGCGTTCAAACGGCGACGCGCGGTCATTTCCGGATAGTTGGTGCGGCCTTCCAGGATGAACTGCTTGGCGTAGGAGCCGTTCTGGATGTTCTTCAGGCATTCCTTCATCGCTGCGCGCGCCTGGTCGGCGATCACGCGCTGGCCGGTGACATACTCGCCGTATTCGGCGTTGTTGGAGATGGAGTAGTTCATGTTGGCAATGCCGCCTTCGTACATCAGGTCGACGATCAGCTTCAGTTCGTGCAGGCACTCGAAGTAGGCCATCTCCGGCGCATACCCGGCTTCGGTCAGGGTCTCGAAGCCGGCCTTCACCAGTTCCACCGCGCCGCCGCACAGCACAGCCTGTTCGCCGAACAGGTCGGTCTCGGTCTCTTCGCGGAAATTGGTCTCGATCACGCCCCCCTTGGTGCCGCCGTTCGCAGCAGCATAGGACAATGCGATGTCCTTGGCCTTGCCGCTCTTGTCCTGGTAAACGGCGATCAGCGTGGGCACGCCGCCGCCCTTCAGGTATTCGGAACGCACGGTATGGCCCGGGCCTTTCGGGGCGATCATGATCACGTCCACATCGGCACGCGGAACAACCTGGTTGTAGTGCACGTTGAAGCCGTGCGCGAACGCCAGCGCCGCACCGGGCTTCAGGTTGGCATGCACTTCGTTGT
>JAJZUH010000058.1 GCA_021847165.1 Pseudomonadota bacterium | reverse complement strand
CCGAGCGGCAGCTTGCCGAAGATGGCCGGCCCGAGGCGGTGTACCTGGTCCGCCTGCCTGTTCCAGGCATCCCATTTGCCCATGTCGCCGAACCCCTGCATGCCGAACTCGAAGGCGGGCTGCCAGCGGTATTTGGCCTGCCACTGGTAACTGAAGTTGGTGGTGTAGGGCACGCCATTCTCGTCCGCCGTACCGAACGCGCGCTCGAACAGCATGTTGCCGTTCAGCTGCAGCTTGCCGAATTCCGTCTGCAGCAACGGCCCCACCCTTAATTCCCAGGGAGTGTTGTTGCTCAACGGAGATTCCAGTTCGGTGACGAATCCCACGTCCAGCGGATATTCCCCCGTTTCGGTGAGCTGGAATTTGTTTTCCCATTCGAACACGTTGGCAACCTGATTCGCGATGTTCTCCTGCTTCAGGTAGAGCTCGGTGAACCAGTGCTCGGTGGCCCCGTACCCGAATCCGATGCTCTGGCCCTGGGCGTAGCCGCCGTTCGGCTGCCGGTAGGCGCCCCCCTTGAAATCGATTTCCCGTTCGCCGTATTCCACATTCGGCGTGTAGACGTAATCGGCAGGACCGGCATAGGCCCTGCCGGCGAGCATTGCGGTCAGGCATAGCATGACGGCGAGTTGTCCGTATCTCATTCGGCCGCTCCCGTCCGGGAATTCGCCTTGTGCAAACGCCTGGCCCATTGCATGCCCGTGCCGATGAGGACCAGCGCGGAGATGTAAAAGACCAGCTGCATGCCCGCCGGACGGGAGTCATACCCCACCAGGCTATGCAACAACAATCCGGCCACGCCGCTCTCCGGCAACAGCGCCGAGGTATCCCACAAGGGGGCCGCCAGGCTGGGCAGCAGATCGGCCTGGATCAGGAAACGCGCCGCCTGCGACGCCATGCCGGCCGCGAGCAGCAACACCAGCACGCTGGTCGCGGCAAAGAACCAGCGCAACGGCACGCGCAGCAAACCGGCGTAGATCGCATAGCCGGCCGCAACGCCGAGCGACAGTCCGACCAAGCCGCCCAGCAGCATCGAGGACCGTCCGTGCTCGGAAGCCGCAATGCCGTAGAGGAACAACACGGTTTCCGATCCTTCCCGCAGCACGGCCAGCCCGACGATGAGCAGGAGCGCCGAACATTCGCTGCGCCCGTCGCGGATGTCCTTCCCCACTGCACGTGCGCTGGCCGCCAGTTCGGCGCCATGCGACGCCATCCAGATGTTATGCCAGGCCAGCATCAGCACCGCGATGCCCAGCACCGTTGCATTGAGCAGTTCCTGCCCGAAGCCGCTGGCGAACGAGCCGATCGCATCCGCGAAAGCCGCAACCGCTGCCGCCCCGGCCAGGCCTGCCAGCAGACCGGCGGCCAGCCAGCGCCTGCTGCCCGGCACGCTGTGCGTCGCGGCGGCAACGATCCCGATAATGAGGGACGCTTCCAGCACTTCCCGAAAAACGATGATGGCGGTTCCGAACATGGCCTGACTCTCCTATTGCGCGACGATGACGCCCTGGGCAGTCGCCTGGTTGAACTCGCCCATGAAGGGATAGCGCCCCGGACTCAGCGGACCGATATAAAGCGTGGCAGTGCCATGCCCGGTGACGACCTTCTCCCGGTTCAGCGCATAGCTATCGAACTCTTCCGCGGTCTCATCCTGGTTCTCGATCTGCAGCCTGATCTTGGCGCCTGCGGGGACACTCAGCTCCGGCGGCTGGAAGCGATGATCGCGGATGACCAGCGTGTAGCCGGTATCGCCTGCAAACGCAGCCAGCGGGAACAGCAAGACAACAAGACTGATGTACTTCATGGCGGCCCTCGATTGTTGATTTACGCAAACGATAATCGTTCTCATTTGCAATTGCAAGCACTTTCAGGCAAGATGCGAAAAACCACGGAGACCGCCGGACATGGAAAAATCTCAACCGGAACACCTGAAGAACGCGGGCCTGAAGTCCACCCTGCCGCGGCTCAAGATATTGGACCTGTTCACCTCCGGCCAGGACCGCCACAAGAGCGCAGAAGACGTGTACAAGCAACTGCTGGCCAGCGGCGATGACGTCGGCCTGGCCACGGTCTACCGCGTGCTGACCCAGTTCGAGCACGCCGGCTTGCTGGTGCGCCACTATTTCGAAGGCGGCAAATCGGTGTTCGAACTCAACGAGGGCAAGCACCACGACCACATCGTCTGCCTGCAATGCGGGCACGTGGAAGAGTTCTACGATACGACCATCGAGTCGCGCCAGAAGAAGGTGGCGGCCGAACTGGGATTCGCCGTGCACGATCACTCGCTGCATATCTATGCGGATTGCATCAAGACGAAATGCCCGCACAAACCCAAGGGGGTTTGACGCTTTCCCGCAGGTCCCGCTGCATCGATCAGCCACCCGGGCAGGCTGCACCGCCGACTCCGGTATAATTCACGCCCCATGTCCGAACACCCGAACTCACAGGCCCTCGAACTGCTTGCCCCCGCCAGGACTGCGTCCATCGGGCGCGAAGCCATCCTGCACGGGGCGGATGCGGTCTATATCGGCGGACCGGCATTCGGTGCGCGCGACAAGGCAGGCAATTCGCTCGCCGACATTGCCGGGCTGGTGCAATACGCGCACCGTTTCCACGCGCGCATCTACGTCACGCTCAACACCATCCTGCACGATGCCGAGCTGGAAGCGGCGCGCCAGCTGGCCCGCGATTGCTACGACGCCGGGGTCGATGCGCTGATCGTGCAGGACATGGGTCTGCTGGAACTCGACCTGCCCCCCATAGCCCTGCACGCCTCGACCCAGTGCGACATCCGCACGCCCGAGAAAGCGCGCTTCCTGGCCGAGGTCGGCTTCTCGCAGATCGTGCTGGCGCGCGAACTGACCCTGCAGGAGATCGCCAAGGTGCGGGCCGCCGTGCCCGCGGATACGCTCATCGAGCACTTCATCCACGGCGCCCTGTGTGTGGCCTATTCCGGTCAGTGCAACATCAGCCATGCGCACACGGGACGCAGCGCCAACCGCGGCGATTGTTCGCAGGCCTGCCGACTGCCCTACACGCTGGAGGATGCGCACGGCCGCGTCGTCGCCTTCGAGAAACACCTGTTGTCGGTCAAGGACAACAACCAGAGCGGCAACCTGCGCGCGCTGATCGACGCCGGCGTACGCAGTTTCAAGATCGAAGGACGCTACAAGGAAGCGGCTTACGTGAAGAACATCACCGGCCATTACCGCCGGCTGCTGGACGAGATACTGAACGAGCGCCCGGAACTGCATGCCGCATCGAGCGGCAAGACCCGGCTGCTGTTCACGCCCGATCCGGACAAGACCTTCCATCGCGGCTCGACGGATTATTTCTCGCAGGGACGCAAGGCCGACATCGGCGCATTCGACACGCCGACCTTCGTCGGCCTGGAACTGGGTTCCGTGACGCAGATCGGCGACAAATGGTTCGAGATGGAGGCAGCCGAGGAGCTCGCCAACAGCGACGGCCTGAACTACCTGCACAAGCGCGAGGTCGTCGGCCTGCAGGCCAACGTGGTCGAACGCAAAGGCAACGTCTGGCGCATCTATCCGAACGAGCCGATGCACACGCTGCCAGGATTGCGCCCCGGCCTCGCCATCAACCGCAACCGCGACCACGCCTGGGAACTGGCGCTCGGCAGGAAATCGGCCGAACGCCGCATCGGCGTAAGTGCGACCTTCGCCGAGACCGCAGCAGGCTTCTCGCTCACGCTGCAGGATGAAGACGGCATCGTTGTCGCGGCCTGCGCCGACTTCGAGCAGCAGCCCGCCAGGCACCCGGCCGAGGCGGAAAGCAGCGTGCGCGAGCAACTCGCACGTTTCGGCAACACCGACTTCGAACTGAACGCGCTCGACATCAAGTGGACGCAACCGTGGTTCGTGCCCAGTTCGCTGGCCAACCGGCTGCGCCGCGAGGCAGTCGAACGGCTCGAAGCCGCGCGCCTCGCCGCGTACGTGCGGCCGGTGCGCAAGGCCGCTGCCGAACCCCCGGCCAGATATCCGGAGGAGACCCTCAGCTTCCTCGCCAACGTATACAACGAGGCGGCCCGCGCCTTCTATGCCAGGCATGGCGTCAGGCTGATGGCCGCCGCCTACGAGGCGCACGAGGAGGACGGCGAGGTTTCGCTGATGATCACCCGTCACTGCATCCGCTATTCCCTGAGCCTGTGCCCGAAGCAGGCCAAAGGCGTAATTGGCGTGCAGGGCCAGGTGCGCGCCGAACCGATGATGCTGATCAACGGCAGCGAGAAGCTGCGGCTGGAATTCGACTGCAGGGCATGTGAAATGCACGTGAAGGGGAAGATGAAAAAGCACATCCTGAAGATGCCGCCCCCCTCGGCAGTACCGCTCACCTTCCATCCGCGCCGTTAGTTCCCCGGCCTAAGCGTCTTTTAGCAAGGATACATCCCGTCTATTCGCCGCATCGAAAATGGCGCGGTGAATTAGCCTTGCTACCTCCCCGGTTGCATCTGCCAGACGTAAAACCGAACTGGATCGACGGGCTGCCACAACACGGCGAACAGACCGATTGATTCGTGAGATACTAAAATGAGCATATTGGAAATGCCCCAGGGCATCACGACCAACCAACAAGCCAGACAAAAATTGATTAGTCCTGCCGCCCACGATGACCAGGCTGTCCCGAAAACGTCCTTTATGGGATTGGCACCCTTCCTGCGCGCCAGCATCGCCGGCACCGACCTGCGCCCGCTCGGCCAGCAGATCCTGGAACAAGCCGGGCGCGATGCCACCGATGCGGAACTGTGGCTGAACCTTTCCACCGTGGTGCAGTGCTTCGGGCAGCGCGAACTGGGGCTGAGCATCCAGGCGCTGGCCCTGCAACAGAAACGCATCTACCGTCTTGCCGCCGCTGAACAGCCCGCCAGGCTGCGCCTGCTGATGCTGTCGGTCCCGGGCGACATCTCGGCGAACACCCCGCTGGATTGCCTGCTGGAAAACAGCGATGTCGATCTCATCTACTATTATGTCTCCGCCGGCGATCCGCTGGCCCTGCCCATCCCGGAACACGATGCCCTGTTCGTCGCCATCTGCGAGGCCGACGAGAACCGCAGCGTGCTGGCAGCACTGGAACAGGCGCTGGCGCATTGGCCCAAACCGGTCATCAACAAGCCGCAGTACATCCCGCTGACCGGACGGACTGCGGCCAGTGCGTTGCTGCGGGATGCGCCCGGCGTGCTCATCCCGCCCACCCTGCAGGCGCCGCGCCCGGTGCTCGACGAGATTGCCGCAGGCACCGTCACGCTGGCCGAAAGATTCGCCGGTTGCGACTTCCCGGTCATCGTGCGCCCGGTCGGATCCCATGCCGGCAAGAACCTGGACAAGATCGGACATCCCGGCGAACTGGCTGCCTACCTTGCCAGGGTGGCCGATGCGGAGTTCTTCCTGTCGCGCTTCATCGATTACAGCGGCAAGGACGGACTGTTCAGGAAATTCCGCGTGGTCCTGGTCGACGGCATCCCCTATGCAAGCCACATGGGCGTGTCCTCGCACTGGATGATCCATTACGTGAATGCCGGCATGTACGAAGACGCGGACAAGCGCGCGGAAGAAGCCGCCTTCATGCAGCACTTCGACGACTTCGCCCGACGCCACAAGGCCGCGCTGGATGCGATCTACCAGCGCACCAGACTCGACTATCTGTGCATCGACTGCGCGGAAACGCAGGACGGGCGGCTGTTCGTGTTCGAGATCGACCACACCATGGTCGTGCATGCGATGGACCCGGAACACTTGTTCCCGTACAAACAGGTGCATATGCAAAAAGTCAAAACCGCCTTCCGGGACCTGCTTTCCCGCCTGACACACAAATGAACCCGCTCAACCACCTCAATTTCTCCGGAGGTCCGGGCGCATTGCCGGAAAGCGTGCTGCTGCAGGTACAGCAATCGATCATCGCCGTGCCGGAAGTCGGACTGTCGATACTGGGCATCAGCCATCGTTCCGACTGGTTCGCTTCGGTCGTTGCGGAACTGGAAGGGAACATCCGCAAACTGATGGGACTGCCCGACGACTTTCACGTCCTGTTCCTGCAAGGCGGCGCCACGCAACAATTCTCGATGATCCCGATGACGCTGCTGCGCGGCAAGACGCATCCGGCCGAATACCTGCACACCGGTTACTGGAGCGGCAAGGCGCTTGCCGAAGCCCGGCGCGAAGGCCCCATCCGCGTGCTCTGGAGCGGCGAATCGGGCGGCTTCCGCCGCCTGCCTGGCAACGATGAGCTTGCATATTCGGCGGATGCGCCCTACCTCCACTACATCTCCAACGAAACGGTCGAGGGGCTGCAATTCCACCGCGTGCTCGGACGCGACGACGTTCCCCGCGTGTGCGACATGTCCTCGGATTTCCTGTCCCAGCCCTGCGAAGCCGAACGCTATTCGCTCATCTATGCGCATGCGCAGAAGAACATAGGCCCCGCCGGGGTCACCGTCGTGCTGGTACGCGATGGACTGTTGCAAAATGCGCCGGCCGACCTGCCCGGCTTCCTCGATTACCGCAGCCATGCCCAGGCGCATTCCATCTTCAACACCCCGCCGGTGTTCGCGATCTACGTGGTGCTGCTGATCACGCGCTGGCTGCTGAACGAGATTGGCGGCCTGGCACGCATGGCCGAGATCAATCGCGGCAAGGCCCAACTGCTGTATCGCCGGCTCGACGACAGCCATGGGTTTTATCGTGGACGGGCGGAAACGAACGACCGCTCACTGATGAACGTCACGTTCAATCTGGCCACCCCGGAACTGGAGCAGCGCTTCCTCGCCGCAGCGCAGACCGCCGGATTCTCCGGCCTGGCCGGCCATCGTTCCACCGGCGGCATCCGCGCGTCCCTCTACAATGGCCTGACGCTCCCCGCCGTCGAACAACTGGCCGGTTTCATGGAAGACTTCCAGCGCAAGGCCGGCTAGTCACATCCCGCCGGGATGTGACCGGCAGCATCACTTGCGCCGCCCCTGCTGGCGCTGTTGCCTGTCATGGTGCAAATCGCGCTTGTCGCTGCGGCGATCCGCGCGATCCCCGCGTATCTCGCGATTGTCCTTGCGTACATCGGCGTTGTCGCGGCGCAGCTCTTTGCGTTCCCTGGCTGCCCCCGCGGTGTCGCCTTCGCGCTTATCCTGCGTCAGTTCGCGCCGATCCTGCGTGCGTTCCCGCACATCCTGGCGGCGGTCGCGCTTGTCCTGTCTCACCTCCCGATTGTCCCTGGCGATGTCGCGCTTGTCCGCCCGGATGTCTTGCGTCTGCCCGGCGGTATCGGCTGCGTAGGCGGCGGGCAAGACCGCAACAGCGAGGGCAGCCGCCAGCGCGGCGAACCATGATTTCGTTGTTGTATGCATGTGACTCCTCCTGTGCTGTATGGGATTGAACGACGGTACGGCAATACAGCAACGTGCGCCCCGCCCCGGCAGTTGACCGCAGGCACGCAGGCGTCAGGCCAGGCTGGGGCTGCCGAGCATGGGCAGCGAGGCGATCAGATCGGCAAAGCGCTGACCCTGCACGACGACATGGGTGCGTATGCGCGCAGCCGCCTGTTCGCCGTCCTGCGCCAGGATCGCCTCGACGATGCCGGCATGCTCCGAGAATGACGTACCCATGCGGTCGCGCACCCGCAACTGCAACCGCCGGTACGGCCTCAGTCTCCGGTGCAGGGCGGTCGCCTGCTCTTCCAGGAACACGTTATGGCTGGCGGCGTATATCAGGTGATGGAACCGTTCGTTGCGCTGGTAGTAGGCATCGGGATCGTTCGCATCGCGCGCCGCTTCGCACGCCTGATGCGCGGCGACGAGCGCGCGCTGCTCGGATTCCGTGATGCGGCGGGCTGCAAGGCGGCCGCACATCGCTTCCAGTTCGGCCATCACCTCGAACATTTCATACAGCCGATGCTGGCCGATCTCGGCGACGATGGCGCCGCGCCGCGGGCGTATCTCGACCAGGCCGGCAGACGCCAGCTGGATCAGCGCTTCGCGGATCGGGGTGCGCGACACGCCAAAACCGCTGGCCAGTTCGGTCTCGTCCAGCCGCATCCCAGGGGGATAGACCCCCGTCACGATGCGTTCCTCGATCTGATCGCCCATCTGCTCCGAGCGCCGCGACATGCGCTGCTTCTTTTCCATACGTCCCCTGACTAGTGCAATCCGGCCTGCGACATTGACAACAATTACCCGGACAGTCAATATTGCATACATTGTATAACAATCTTGTATACAATTTGTCCGTTGAATTGGCGATCTGGGATGTTGCAGCCGCTAGCCGCCCGCCGATGTTTCAACCTCATATATATAAAGGGAGATTTCAAATGGCCATTACACGTCGCAGCATCGTTGCCTGTTTAGCTACCGCCTCACTTCTTGCGCTGTTCGGCAGTCCGGCCCGTGCGGCGGAACCGGTGACCCTGAAGATATCCCACCAATTCCCCGGCGGCACCATCGATGCGGGCGACTTTCGCGACCGGCTGTGCCGCCGTTTCGCCGCGGAGATCGAGAAGCGCAGCGGTGGCGCACTGAAAGGAACCGTCTATGCCGGTTCTTCGTTGATGAAGACCAACGCCCAGTTCAGCGCCCTGAGGAAAGGCGCGCTGGACATGTCGCTGGTCCCCCTCAACTATGCGGGCGGCGAAGTGCCGGAAACGAACATCGGACTGATGCCCGGCATGGTCACGTCCTACGAGCAGGCCGCGAAATGGAAGAATGCCGAGGTCGGCAAGGCATTGTCCGAAGTGCTGGCCAACAAGGGCGTGATCATCGTCAGCTGGATCTGGCAGGCGGGTGGTGTGGCCAGCCGCACTACGCCCATCGTCGATCCGTCGGACGCCAAGGGACTGAAGATCCGCGGCGGCAGCAAGGAGATGGATATGGTGCTCAAGGAAGCCGGCGCCGCCGTGCTGGATATGCCCTCGAACGAGATCTATGCCGCGATGCAGACGGGCGCACTGGATGCCGCGATGACCTCGTCCACCAGCCTGATCTCCTTCCGCCTGGAAGAGGTCGCCAAGCACCTGACCACCGGCCGCGGCAAGACCTACTGGTTCATGCTGGAGCCGCTGATGATCTCCAAGTCGGTCTTCGACCAGCTCCCCAAGGCCCAGCAGGACCTGATCATGACGGTCGGCGCCGAGATGGAGAAATTCGCCCTGGAGCAGGCCAAGGCCGACGACCAGGCGGTGGCTGCCGTGTACCAGAAGGCCGGCGGAAAAGCCTATGACCTGTCGGATGCATCCGTCAAGAAATGGCAAGCCATCGCACGCGACACGGCTTGGAAGAACTATGGCGAGAAGAGCGAGAGCTGCGCGCGCATCCTCAAGCTGGCCGAGAAGTTGTTGTGAGTCACGGAGTCGAACTGGAAAGCCGGCAGCCAGCCCTGACCCCGCCTATCGGCGGGGTGCTAGGCATGCTGCTCGGGTGGCAGACGAAGATCAACGGTTATGTGCTGTTCGTTTCCATGCTGGCGCTACTGGCGGCCTGCCTGGTTCTCACCCTGAGCGTGGTGATGCGTTACTTCCTGAAAATGCCCACCGATTGGCAGGACGAGGTTTCCGTCTTCCTGCTGGTCGGCGCGGTGTTCCTGTGCGGCGCATACGTGCAAGCTGAGCGCGGCCATATCGGCATCGGCGCGCTGGAAGGCTTCTTCTCGCCGGCGGCCAACCGCATGCGTCTGCTGTTCTGCGATATCGCCTCGCTGGCATTCTGCGCATTCTTCACCTGGAAGACCTGGAGCATGCTGCACGAGGCCGTCGTCGAAGGCCAGACGACCTCGTCGACCTGGGGGCCGCCCCTGTGGATACCCTACGGCCTGATGGCCGCAGGAATGACCTTGCTGTGCCTGCAGATGCTGCTGCAGATCCTGATCGCCCTGAAGACCAGAGGAGCGGCAAATTGAGCGTCGGCATCATTGGCTTGCTGTACGGGCTGGGCACCCTGCTGTTCATGTTCTCGGGCATGCCGATCGCATTCGCCCTCGGCAGCATCGCCGTGCTGTTCATGTTCATCTTCATGCCGGGATCGTCGCTGGATACGGTCACGCTGAACGTCTACGAGGAGATGGCCAACATCACGCTGCTGTCAGTCCCGCTCTTCATCCTCAAGGGGGCGGCCATCGGCAAGTCGCGCGCCGGCGCCGACCTTTACCTGGCCATCCACGCCTGGATGCACAAGATCCCGGGCGGGCTGGGCATCGCGAACGTGTTCGCCAGCGCCCTGTTCGCCGCCATGTCGGGTTCGAGCCCGGCCACCTGTTCCGCCATCGGCAGCGCGGGCATCCCGGAGATGCGCGCACGCGGCTATTCGCCGCGCTTCGCGGCCGGCATCATCGCGGCCGGCGGCACCCTCGGCATCCTGCTGCCCCCCTCCATCGTGATGATCCTGTTCTCCGTCGCGGCCGAACAATCGCTGGGCAGGCTGTTCCTGGCCGGCATCGGCCCCGGCGTGCTGATGGTGGTGCTGTTCTCCGGCTACGCCGCATTCCGCTACAAGAAGGAATACAGGGAAGCGCTCGACACCTACAACCAGGGCGGCAGGAAATCGGCCTATCTCGAAGCGATGGAATTGACGCTGTACGACAAATTCAGGCTGCTGCCCCGCGTCGTCCCGTTCGTCACCCTGCTGGTCGGCGTCATGGTCGCCCTTTACGGCGGGTTCGCCACGCCGTCCGAGACCGCCGGTCTGGGCGGCATCCTGGCGCTGTGCCTGATCGCGGTCATCTACCG
>JAJZUH010000057.1:7822-10722 GCA_021847165.1 Pseudomonadota bacterium | reverse complement strand
ATCATGGAGCAGATCATCCAGAACGGCTCGGTCATCCGCGGCTGGATCGGTGTCGCGGTACAGGATCTCACCCCGGAGTTGCTGGAATCGTTCAAGCTCGGCGACGTGAAGGGCGTGCTGATCGCCGAAGTGGTGCGCGGCAGTCCTGCGGACAAGGCCGGCGTCAAAGCCGGCGACATCCTGCTCAGCATCGCGGACAAGCCGCTGACCGACTCCACCATCATGCTGGAGACCATCTCCTCGCTGCCACCGGGCAAAGTCACCATGCTGAAGCTGCTACGCAACCAGTCGGAAGTGGTCGTACAGGTGAAGGTGGGGAAACGCCCGAAAGCCAAGGCCCAGGAATAAGCCGGCTGCCGCGCAGGAGCGGCGACGGCATCGGCAAGGAATGGTCATGCGGAAATAAATGCCAGCGACTCCGTCCGGAGCGGTCTGCTGGCAGGGGATGCATCCCGATTACTGCGGCTTGTTCTGTCCCACCCAGCCCGCCACCACGATGCCCGCCTCATAGAGCAGCCACAGCGGCAGCGCCAGCATGCACTGCGACACCACATCCGGCGGGGTGAAGATCGCGCCGACGACGAAGGCGCCGACGATGACATAGGGCCTGACCTCGCGCAGCTTGGCTGTGCTCACCACCCCGGTCTTCACCAGCAGCACCACTGCGATGGGCACCTGGAACGCCAGCCCGAACGCCACGAACATGCTCAGCACGAAGCTGAGATATTTGTCGATGTCGGTCATCACGGCCACGCCGTGCGGCGCAGCGGCGGTGATGAAGCCGAACACCACCGGGAACACCACGAAGTAGGCGAAAGCCATGCCGCTGAAGAACAGCAGCACGCTGGCAACCAGCAACGGCAATATCCAGCGTTTCTCGTTCGCATACAGTCCCGGCGCGACGAATCGCCACGCCTGATAGAGGATGTACGGCAACGCGATCAGGAAGGCCGCCATCATCGCAACCTTGAGCGGCACGAAGAACGGTGTGGTGACATCGGTCGCAATCATCTGGCCGCCCGCCGGCAACTTGGCCAGCAACGGATGGGCCAGTACGCTATACAGATCGGCCGCCCACGGAAACAGGCAGATGAAGATCAGCAATAGCGCGATGGCGGAATTGAGCAGGCGCTTGCGCAACTCGATCAGATGGGAAATCAGACTTTCGCTGGTACTCACGGTTCAGGGCAGGATCTAGTCGATCGGAAACTGGCGTTGTTCGGGTGTGGCGATTTCCTTCGGGGCGCCGCCGCCCGCTGCCGGCACGCTGCGCGGCGGATTGGCCCGCTCGACTGCGGCCTGCCCTTCGGCTTGCAGCGATTGCAGATGGTCGTCCACTGTCCGCACAGCCTGATTGGCGGTTTGCGCTGCCGCAGCCGCCTCCTGCTCCACCTTCAGCTTGAGCTGCTTAAGCTCTTCCATCTGCATGTCGCGTTCGATATCGGCGCGCACGCCGTTGACATAGCGCTGCGCCCTGCTCCACAACAGCCCCATGGTGCGAGCCACTTTAGGCAGCCGTTCCGGGCCGATGACAACCAGCGCCACCACCATGATGACCACGATCTCTGAAAAGCCGATATCGAACATAAAGCGCCGTCAGACTCAAACCTTGGTCTGGTTCTTCTCTTTTGCTTCGCCTTCGATGGTCTTGCCGTCCTGGGTGACCTGCTTGTGCGCCTCTTCGTCGCTCTTCATGCCATCCTTGAAGCCTTTCACCGCCCCCCCCAGGTCCTCGCCGATGTTGCGCAGCTTCTTGGTGCCGAAGACCAGTACAACGATCAGCAATACGATCAACCAATGCCAGATACTCAATGAACCCATGATGCGCTCCTTGTCGATTAACTACGCTTGACCATCGGTGGAATGTGGCCGCCACCGATGACATGTATATGCAAATGAAACACTTCCTGGCCGCCGCCTTTGCCGCTGTTGATGACGGTACGGAAACCTTCCTGCAGCCCCTGTTCGCGTGCCAGCCTGGGAGCCAGCAGCAGCATCCGGCCCAACAAGGCTGCGTGCCTTTCCTCCGCATCCAGCAGGGAAACCAGGTGCTGCTTGGGGATCAGCATGAAATGTACCGGTGCGACCGGATTGATGTCGTGGAAGGCAAACACCTCGTCATCCTCGTACACCTTGCGGCTGGGTATTTCGCCGCGCACGATCTTGCAGAAGATGCAGTTGTCGCTCATTTCCGGCCCGCCTTCTCCGCGATGCCGGATACACCCTCGCGCCGCGCCAGTTCCTGCAGCACGTCGTCCGCGCTCAGGCCCTTGTGCGCCAGCAGCACCATGCTGTGGAACCACAGATCCGCCACCTCATACACCAGATGCTGCCGGTCGCCATCCTTGGCCGCCAATAGCACCTCGCCTGCCTCCTCGATCACCTTCTTCAGGATCGCGTCGTCGCCCTTGCTGAACAGCTTCGCGACATAAGACGATTCCGGCGCGGCGTTCTTGCGCGCCTCGATGGTTCCGGTCAGCCGTTGTAAAGTGTCGTTGCTCATTTCCTGTATATCTCGTCGGGGTTCTTCAACACCGCATCGGTCTCCACCCAGACGCCGTCGTCCAGCTTGCTGTAGAAACAGCTTTCGCGTCCGGTGTGGCAGGCGATTCCGCCTTGCTGCTCCACTTGCAGCAGGATCACGTCGGCATCGCAATCCAGCCGGATCTCCCTGACCTTCTGGATGTGGCCGGATTCCTCCCCTTTGTGCCACAGCTTCTTGCGCGAACGCGACCAGTATATCGCCTCGCCGGATTCGGCGGTGCGTTTCAACGCCTCGCGGTTCATCCAGGCCACCATCAGCACGCGGCCGGTTGCCGCATCCTGCGCGATGGCCGGAACCAGGCCGTCGTCCGACCAATTGACCTTGTTCAACCAGCTCTCGGTCATAACCGCACCTC
>JAJZUH010000057.1:0-7722 GCA_021847165.1 Pseudomonadota bacterium | reverse complement strand
GTCATAACCGCACCTCGATACCCTGCTGCGCCATGAACTGTTTGGCCTGCAACACCGTGTATTCGCCGAAATGGAAAATGCTGGCCGCCAGCACCGCATCTGCGCCGCCGATCTTCACGCCGTCGGCGAGATGCTGCAGGTTGCCTACACCACCGCTGGCGATCACCGGGATCTCCAGCGCATCGGTCACAGCACGCGTCAGCGCCAAATCGAAACCGCGCTTCTGTCCGTCCTGATCCATGCTGGTCAGCAGAATCTCGCCCGCCCCCAGGCCCTGCATCTTCTTTGCCCACTCCACCGTATCGAGCCCGGTCGCCTTGCGCCCGCCGTGAGTGAATACTTCCCACCTTCCCGGCGCAACTTGTTTGGCGTCGATGGCCACCACGATGCACTGCGAGCCGTACCGTGCCGCCGCGTCCGCCACCAGCTGCGGGTTGACCACGGCCGAGGTGTTGATGCTGACCTTGTCCGCCCCCGCATTAAGCAGGTTGCGCACATCCTGCACTTCGCGCACACCGCCGCCCACCGTCAACGGGATGAATACCTGTTCCGCGACTTGCTCGATGATGCGGAAAATGATGCCCCTGTCGTCGGAACTGGCCGTGATGTCGAGAAAGGTCAGTTCATCCGCCCCCTGTTCGTCGTAGCGGCGCGCAATCTCCACCGGGTCGCCTGCATCGCGCAATTCGACGAAACTGACCCCCTTGACCACGCGACCGGCAGTCACATCGAGACAGGGGATGATGCGTTTTGCCAGCATCAGATCACGGCCGGCGACAGCTCGTCTGCCAAAGCCTGCGCCGCCTTGAAGTCCAGCGTGCCCTCGTAGATGGCCCGCCCCGTGATTGCGCCGGTGATGCCTTCGGCGCGCACCGCGCACAGCGCACGCACATCGTCCAGATTGGTAATGCCGCCGCTGGCGATGACCGGCACATGCAGGGGCCGCGCCAGTTCGACGGTCGCTTCGATATTCACGCCGGTCATCATGCCGTCGCGCCCGATATCGGTATAGATGATGGCTTCCACGCCATACCCCTCGAAGCGCTGCGCCAGATCGGCCACATCGTGCCCGGTCAGTTTCGACCAGCCGTCCACCGCGACCTTGCCGCCCTTGGCATCCAGGCCAACCATGATGTGGCCGGGGAAGGCGTCGCATGCCTCATGCAGAAACCCCGGCACTTTCACGGCGGCGGTGCCGATGATGACGTAGGTCACCCCGAGGTCGAGATAGCGCTCGATGGTCTCCAGATCGCGGATGCCGCCGCCCAGCTGTATCGGTATATCCCCGCCAACCGCCTCGACGATGCTGCGCACCGCCACTTCGTTCTTGGGCTTGCCGGCGAACGCCCCGTTGAGATCCACCAGATGCAGGCGGCGCGCGCCTTGCGCCAGCCAGTGCTTTGCCATCGCAGCGGGGTCGTCGGAGAACACCGTTGCGCCCTCCATCACGCCTTGCCGCAGGCGCACGCATTGTCCGTCTTTCAAATCGATTGCGGGGATGATCAGGGTTTTAGTATCCATGATTTAAGATCACACAGGATTCCAGTTGATGAAATTTTGCAGCAGCCTCAAGCCGGCTGCCGCGCTCTTCTCCGGGTGGAACTGAACGGCGAATAAATTATCACGGGCCACCGCACAGACAAAGGGCTGCGGATAATCGCTGGTGGCCTGCACCAGCCCTGCATCGCGCGGCTGCACATGGTAGCTGTGGACAAAATAGAAACGTGCATCCTGGGCGATACCGTCCCACAAAACATGTTCGCCGTGGTGCACCTGGTTCCAGCCCATGTGCGGCACCTTGAGCTTGTTGCCCTGCGCATCCCTCAGACCGGAAGCAAAGCGCTTGACCGGACCGGCGAACAGCCCCAGGCAGGGCGTGTCACCCTCCTCGCTGTGCTCGAACAGCACTTGCAGCCCCATGCAGATGCCGAGGAAAGGCTTGCCCTCCCCGACCACATCGGCGATCACCTTGTCCAATCCACGGGAACGGATCTCGCGCATGCAATCGGGCGCCGCCCCCTGGCCGGGAAAGACCACCCGCCCGGCAGCTGCGATGATGCCGGCCTCGCCGGTCACCGCGATGCTCGCTTGCGGAGCGACCTTGCGCACGGCCTGTTGCACCGAGCGCAGATTGCCCATGCCGTAATCGACGATTGCGATATCGACCATGATGAGGGGTTATAACGTTCCCTTGGTGGATGGCATGACGCCGGCCATGCGCGGATCGATCTCCAGCGCAACGCGCAGGGCGCGACCGAACGCCTTGAAGATGGTCTCGGCCTGATGGTGCGCATTGTCGCCGGCCAGGTTATCGATGTGCAGCGTCACCAGTGCGTGATTGACGAACCCCTGGAAGAATTCGCGGATCAGGTCGACTTCGAATTCGCCGATATTGGAACGCACGAAATCGACATTGAACACCAGACCGGGGCGGCCGGAGATATCCAGCACCACGCGCGACAACGCCTCGTCCAGCGGCACATAGGCATGCCCGTAGCGGCGCAATCCCTTCTTGTCGCCGATCGCCTGGCTGAGCGCCTGTCCCAGCGTGATGCCGATGTCTTCCACCGTATGGTGGGCATCGATATGCAGATCGCCCTTGGCATTGATGTCGAGATCGATCAGTCCGTGCCGCGCGATCTGGTCCAGCATGTGCTCGAGGAACGGCAAGCCGGTATCCAGCTTGACCTTGCCCGTCCCGTCCAGATTCAGTTCGACCGCGATCCTGGTCTCGAGGGTGTTGCGACTGACTTTTGCGCTACGCATGATTCGCCTTATGCGAGTTGGTTATTGGTAATGTTGTCTTGCTATGCCGCCAGGAATCGCTCGTCCGGGCTCCCGCACAACCTGAAGGCTGGTTTCCACTGAAGCTCGTTTACATCTCTTGCATACATTCGACCAGCGCCGCCATGAACCGCTCGTTTTCTTGTTGCGTCCCTACGGTAACGCGCAGGCAATCGGTCAATGCCGGATGCCCCCCGTCCAGGTTCTTGATCAGCACGCCGCGGTGTTTCAGCCCCTCGAATACCTGCGTGGCTTTTGCCACGCGAAACAGGATGAAATTGGCTTCGCTGGGATAAGCATGCACGCCCTCGATATGGGCCAATGCGCGCAACAGCTCAGCGCGTTCCTGTTTGATGCTTTCCGCCTGTGCCAGCAATACATCGTGGTGCTGCAGCAACTTTGCCGCGACCAATTGCGGCAGAACGCCTACATTATACGGTAAGCGCAGCTTTTCCAGCTGCTCCAGCCAAGCCACGGAACCGGCCAGGAAGCCGAGGCGCAACCCCGCCATGCCGAGCTTGGAGAAAGTGCGCATCACCAGCAGATTGTCATATTGCGCCAAATGGGGGATGAAACTGTCGCGCGCAAAGGCGTAGTAAGCCTCGTCCACCACGACCAGCCCCGGGGCTGCCTGGATCACCTGCCGGATGGCAGCAGCATCGAACAGGTTGCCGGTCGGGTTGTTGGGATAAGCCAGGAATACCAGCGCGGGACGTTCGCGTCTGATGGCCTCCAACATGGCCGGAAGGTCGAGCGAAAAATCTGCCGCCAGCGGCACGCCGACATACCTCATGCCCACGAAGGCGGCGATCATCCGGTACATCACGAACGACGGCTCCACACTCAACAGCACCGCGCCTGGCTTGGCGACCGCCAGCGCCAGCAACTGGATGATCTCGTCCGAGCCGTTGCCCAGCAGGACCTCCATGCCGGCTGGCAGGCCGGTCACCTTGCGGATATCGGCCTTGAGCTGACTTGCCGCCGCGTCGGGATAGCGGTTGATCGCAGCACCCGCCGCCACTTGCGCGATCTCCTCGCGCAGCGCCTGCGGCAACAGATAGGGATTTTCCATTGCATCCAGCTTGACCATGCCGCTTGCCGGCGGCACATGGTAGGCATGCAGGCCCAGCACTTCCGGGCGAAGCAGGTTCTCGGGAACGACGGCAGGACGGGCGGAAGACATAAGGTGGCAGGTTCGGTAACAGCCGGTATTCTACCGAAATTCCGGCCTAGTGCACGGCACAGACGCCGCTTATAATCCCGGCAATCGTACGGGAAAACAGAATGACTGCCAAGAAACTCCGCGCCTTACTGGTCGAATCCTCCAGCGCCGACGCGCAACGCACCCTGGACAAGCTGTCGCATGCAGGCTACCAGCTCGACCATCTGCGGGTGGACAACGCCACAGACATGAGGTCGGCACTGCTCAAGGAGCAGTTCGACATCGTGCTGTGCAGCTATGATCCGCCCGGCTTCGGCGGCCTGCCTGCACTCGAGCTCATGCAAAGCAGCGGCGCGGATATCCCGTTCCTGTTCCTCTCGCACGACTTGCGCGAGGAGACCATCATTCACACCATGCGGCATGGTGCCGACGATTACATCTTCAAGGGCAGCCTGAACCGCCTCGCCCCCGCAATCGAACACAACCTGCGCGAAGCGCGCATCCGCCAGGCGCACCGCAGCGCGCAACTGGCGCTGCAGGAAAACCAGACCCGCCTGCATGCATTCATCGCCAACCTGCCGGGCATGGCATACCAGATGCTGCTGCAGAATGACGGCAAGGTGAGCTTCCCCTACGTTAGCGAAGGATGCCATGCGTTGCTGGGGGTCGCGCCGCAGGACTTGACCCAGGCCGCCTCGCCGTTCGAATCCATGCTGCACCCCGAAGATCTGCCTTCCTACCAGCAGAGCATGCAGGCTTCCGCAAAGAACCTGTCGTTCTGGAACTGGGAAGGACGTGTACTGACCCTGCCCGACAACGAGATCAAGTGGATCAACCTGCGTTCCAGCCCGCGCAGATCGCCCGACGGCATCCAGTGGGAAGGCATCATCTTCAACATCACGCAAAGCAAGGAAGCGGAGCTGGAGATCCGGCGATCCAAGGCGCAGCTGCGCGAACTCTCCTCGCACATACAGGAGGTCAGGGAACAGGAACGCATCGCCATCGCCCGCGAGGTGCACGACGAACTGGGCAGTACGCTCACTGCCATCAAGCTGGACATCGCATGGCTGGGCGGCCGCCTGACCGAAAAACCGGCGCTGGCGGAAAAGGCCAGGAACATCGAAACGCTGGTGGACAGGTGCATCTCGGCAGCCGGAAACATATCTCGCAGCCTGCGCCCCAGCGTACTGGACACCTTCGGCATCGTCGCCGCCATCGAGATGGAAGTGGACGAATTCGAACAACGCACCGGCATCGCATGCGCCTTCGAACACGACAAGGCGCTGGCCGACATCCCGCCCGACATCTCCATCGCCCTGTTCCGCATATTCCAGGAGACGCTCGCCAACATCACCAAGCATGCCAAGGCCGGCAAGGTCGAGGTGCGCCTGCGTGAACGCGACGGCGGCATCGAACTGAAGGTACGCGACAACGGGCGCGGCATCACCGAGGCCGACCGCGCCAAGCCCCGTTCATTCGGCTTACGCGGCATCCGCGAACGGGTAGAATACTTCGGCGGCAAGGTGAATATCGACAGCCCCGCCGGCCAAGGGACTCAGATCGGCGTATTCATCCCGCGCGAAGCGGGAAGCGCCACGGCAGACGACCTGCTGGCACAACAAAATCTATTTTGAGAAGCGATACCGCAATGATAAAAGTGCTGATAGCCGACGATCACGCACTCATCCGCAAGGGCCTCAAGCAATTGCTGGACGACACCGACGACATGCGCGTGATAGGCGAAGCGGAGAACGGCATGCAGGCCATCCGCATGGTGGAGGAAACCGCCTACGACGTGGTCCTGCTGGACATCAGCATGCCGGACAAGCATGGAGTCGACGTACTCAAGCAGCTCAGGGCCAACCGGCCGCAATTGCCGGTGCTGATGCTCAGCATGCATCCGGAAGAGCAATATGCCCTGCGTTCCATGAAGGCCGGCGCCGCCGGCTACCTCAACAAACAAAGCGCCCCGCTGCAGCTGGTCACCGCCATCCGCCAGGTCGCCAGCGGGAAGAAATACATCAGCACCGAACTGGCGGAACAACTGGCCAACGGCCTGTCGCAAGGCTATCAGGAATTGCTGCACCAGACGCTTTCCAACCGGGAATACCAGACGCTCTGCCTGATGGCCTCGGGCAAGAAATTGAGCGAGATGGCGGAAATCATGTCGCTCAGCCCCAAGACGGTCAGCGTATACCGCTCGCGCCTGCTGGAAAAAATGAAGCTGAAGAACAACGCCGAGGCAATCCATTACGCCATCAGCAATCACCTGATCGAATGACCGGGCCAAATAGGACCGGAAACTGCCGCTATTCCGTGTTTCGCAACCGGCGCGTTGCCGGATAATCGCCGCATCGACTATCGCCAACTTCACCCATGAGCAAAACCAAGACGCCTTCCGAAATCGCCCGCGAAACGTTCACCACCCTCGCTGCGCGCAAGCTCGCACCGACACCGGAAAATTACACGCAGATGTATCGCGAGATCAGCGGCGAACCGGCACCCGCACCGTCGGCCGCCGCCGACGTCGGGGCCACGACCAGCAAAGGCAAGCTGGTGCCTGCCTGGGCGGAACTGATCCGCGACCTGCTTCGCCAGCTGGAGACACCGCACAAGGGCATCACCGTCACCCGCAAGAAAGACGGCGTGGACACCGTACTCACGCGCTTTGCCAGCGACCCGGAAGTGCTGTTCGGAAAATTGCAGGGCCTGCTGCGCTCGTGGTCTACCGCCCCCGCCGGCCCCAGCGCCGCCGAACTGGTTCCCGCAGTCTCGTCCGATGGGTTACCCGCTCCCGCTACCGCAACGGCCGGCGGCACTGCGCCGGCTCTGGCCGACCACCAGGAACTGCTAAGCCGGCTGCGCGAACTCCTGGCGCAGTCGCTGGAAAGCACGCTGACCTCGCAGCCCGAAATGCGCGACGAGATACAGGCGCTGGTATCGCTGGTACGCAGCACCGACAACAAGGAGCGCCTGAACGATCTCGCCAAACAGCTGCGGCAATTCTGGCTCAAGCTGGAATTGCGCGGCGGCGACAAGGCGAAGATTCAGGAAGGTCTGGTGCGCCTGCTGCGCCTGCTGGTGGAAAACGTCAGCGAGATGGTGGAAGACGACAAATGGCTGCATGGCCAGATCGCCACCCTGCAGGAGATCATCGCCAACCCCCTGGACAAGCGCTCGATCGCCGATGCGGAACGCAACCTGCGCGATGCCATCATCAAGCAAAGCACGCTCAAACAAAGCCTGACAGACGCCAAGGCAACATTGAAGAGCCTGATGACCACCTTCATAGACCGCCTCGGCGAACTGAGCGAGAGTACCGGCGAGTATCACAGCAAGATCGAAGGATACAGCCAGAAGATCGGCAAGGCCGACAACCTGACCGAACTCAGCCATATTCTTCAGGATGTGATGCACGATACCCGCGTCATCCAGACCAGCGTGATGCGCTCGCACGAAGAAATGCTCTCTTCCAAGAAACAGGCCGACGAGGCGGAAGCGCGCATCAGGGCGCTGGAACAGGAGCTGGAACAGGTCAGCGAACTGGTACGCGAGGACCAGCTCACCGGCGCGCTCAACCGGCGCGGGCTGGACGAGACCCTGGATCGCGAACTCAAGCGTTCCGACCGCAGCCGCACGGCAGTCAGCGTCGCCCTGCTCGACATCGACAATTTCAAACAATTAAACGATACGCTGGGACACCAGGCAGGCGATCGCGCCCTGGTGCATCTGACAAAAGTCATTAAAGAAACGCTGCGCCCTGCCGATACAGTAGG
>JAJZUH010000056.1 GCA_021847165.1 Pseudomonadota bacterium | reverse complement strand
TCGCCGGGCGCCACCTGCCGTTCTATATGGTCACCGCCACGGTGTTCGCCACCTGGTTCGGCTCGGAGACGGTGCTCGGCATCCCCGCGACCTTCCTGAAGGAAGGTCTGCACGGCGTGGTCGCCGACCCCTTCGGCGCCTCCATGTGCCTCATCCTGGTCGGACTGTTCTTCGCCGCACCGCTGTACCGCATGAACCTGCTGACCATCGGCGATTTCTACAAGAAGAAGTTCGGCCGCAGCGTCGAGGTGCTGACCACCATCGCCATCGTGATCTCCTACTTGGGCTGGGTGGGGGCGCAGATCACGGCGCTCGGCCTGGTGTTCAACGTGGTGTCGGGCGGCGAGATCAGCAAGGTGGCCGGGATGTGGATCGGCTCCGGCACCATCCTCGTCTACACCTTCTTCGGCGGCATGTGGGCGGTGGCGATCACCGACTTCATCCAGATGATCATCATCGTCATCGGCATGCTGTTCATCGGCTACGAGATCAGCGGCGAGGTGGGCGGCGTGGGGACGGTAGTCAGTCATGCCGTGCAGGCGGGCAAGTTTGAGTTCTGGCCCGCACTGGATGCGAAAGAGATCATCGGTTTCGCAGCGGCCTGGATCACCATGATGTTCGGTTCGATCCCGCAGCAGGACGTGTTCCAGCGCGTGCAGTCGGCGAGGACCGAAAAGATCGCCATCTGGGGTTCGGTGTTCGGCGGCGGCCTGTATTTCCTGTTCGCCTTCGTGCCGATGTTCCTGGCCTATTCGGCCACGCTGATCGACCCCGGGATGGTGAGCGGCCTGATCGATACCGACCCGCAGATGATCCTGCCGCGCCTGATCCTGCGCCCCGAGGTGCACCTGTTCGCCCAGGTGATGTTCTTTGGCGCATTGCTTTCCGCCATCAAGAGTTGCGCGTCGGCCACGCTGCTGGCGCCTTCCGTCACCTTCAGCGAGAACATCCTGAAGCCGATGATCGGCCACCGGCTGTCCGATCGCAGCATGCTGCATACCATGCGCGGCGTGACGCTGGCATTCACCGTCATCGTCACGCTCTACGCGATGAACTCCAAGGCCAGCATCTTCAAGATGGTGGAGAACGCTTACCAGATCACGCTGGTGATGGCGTTCGTGCCGCTGGTGGCCGGCCTGTTCTGGAAGCGCTCCACCACCCAGGGGGCGCTGGTGGCCATCTTCTGCGGGCTGTCGGTGTGGCTGTCCATCCTGGTCTTCGGGCCGGACGATCCTTACTTCCCCGCGCAGTTCGCCGGCGTTATTGCCAGCGCCATCGGCATGGTCGTCGGTTCGCTGCTGCCCAGCATCATCGCCCGCCCGCTGCCGCAGGAGCCGGAACATGCCGGCCTGCACCACCTGGCAGCCAGCCATACCGAGCATGTGGCGGAACACCCGCATCATCATCCGCAGCATCATCGGGGACATTGAGACGGACTGTCATGTTACTGTCATAATTCTTTCATACCATCGCAGCAAGATGAAATGAGACCGATGGAGAGAAGATGACGACTGCGAACATTCTGCTGGTGGAAGACGAACCGGCGATCCAGGAACTGCTGGCATTCAACGTGGCCCAATGCGGCTTCCGCGCCATCCAGGCATACGATGTGCCCACCGCGCTGGCCGAAATCAACCGCGCCTTGCCCGACCTCATCCTGCTCGACTGGATGCTGCCCGGTACTTCCGGCGTCGAGATGGCGCGTCGGCTGCGCGCCGATTCGCGCACGCGCGACATCCCCATCATCATGCTCACTGCGCGCACCGACGAACGCGACAAGATACTGGGCCTGGAATCCGGTGCCGACGATTACATCACCAAGCCCTTTTCGCCGCGCGAGCTGATGGCGCGCATCCGCGCCGTATTGCGCCGCCGCGCACCGCAGATGAGCGACGAGACGGTGCGGGTGGAGGGGGTGGAGCTGTCGCCGACCACCCATCGTGTCAGCGCCAACGGCCAGAATGTCGATCTGGGCCCCACCGAGTTCCGTCTGCTGCATTTCTTCATGACCCATGTCGAACGCGTCTACAGCCGCGCGCAACTGCTCGACCAGGTCTGGGGCGACCATGTATTCGTCGAGGAACGCACCGTGGATGTGCATATCCGCCGCCTGCGCCAGGCGCTGGAACCTTCCGGTCTGGACTGTCTGGTGCAGACGGTGCGTGGCAGCGGCTACCGTTTTTCCAGGGAATGAGACTGCGGCGAACCACCCGGAGAGCGTCCCCCGTATAATGCTGCCAGTCAATTGTTGAGGTCTCGCTGTGAGCGATTTCTGGCGGCGTGCGCTGGTCTATCCATTCTTCCTGGTCCTGGTCACCCTGTTCGTCTGGGTAACGGCGGGCGCATTCCCCGCTGTGCTTTTCCTGGCTGCCGGCCTGGCCCTGCGGCTGTATACGCACCTGCGCAATCTGGCCGCTTTCGACCGCTGGGTGTCCGACCCCGACAGGCAGGAGGTGCCGGACGGCACCGCCTTGTGGGAAGAGGTCTTCTCGAAACTCAACAAGCTGACCAGGCAGCGCCGCAAAGAGCGCGAGCAGCATGCCGATGCGCTGCACCAGATGGAGCAGGCCACCTCGGCATTGCCCGAGGGGGTGGTGATCCTGGATGATGCGGACCGCATCGAATGGTGCAACCCGCTGGCCGAACACCATTTCGGCCTGGACAGCGAACGCGACATCGGCCAGCAGATCACCTACCTGGCGCGCCAGCCCGAATTCGTCGACTATCTGGAGAGGAACAACTTCGCCGAACCGCTGGTGCTGCGCGGCGCGCGGCACGACGACCTGGTGCTTTCCATCAAGCTGATCGCCTACGGCAGCAGCAAGCGGCTGCTGATCAGCCGCGACATCACCCACCTGGAGCGCATCGAGACCATGCGCCGCGATTTCGTCGCCAATGTTTCGCACGAATTGCGCACTCCGCTGACCGTGGTCAACGGCTTCGTCGAAACCATGCAGGACATGCCCAATCTGGAGAACGACATGGCGCGCCGCGCCCTGCATCTGATGGGCAACCAGACCTCGCGCATGGAGAGCCTGGTGAACGACCTGCTGACCCTGTCGCGGCTGGAGAACGAGCAGAACGCCCTGCACGAAGAAGAAGTGGACATACCGAAACTGCTGCGTACGCTGTACGAGGAAGGGCGCTCATTGAGTAACGGGCAGCACAGGATCCTGCTCAAGGCGGACAGCGAGGCCAGGCTCAGCGGCAGTGCCGACGAGCTGCACAGCGCTTTCGGCAACCTGGTCACCAATGCCATCCGCTATACCCCGCCGGGCGGGGAGGTCGTGATGTGCTGGTCGGAGCAGCCCGACGGACACACTGTGTTCAGCGTCAGGGACAGCGGCATCGGCATCGCCCCGCAGCACATCTCGCGCCTCACCGAGCGCTTCTATCGGGTGGACCGCAGCCGCTCGCGCGAGACCGGCGGCACCGGGCTGGGGCTGGCCATCGTCAAGCACATCGTCATCCGCCATCAGGCGCAACTGAATATCGTCAGCGAGGAAGGCAAGGGCAGCACGTTCAGCATCGTGTTCCCGGCCAGACGCCGCCTGGCCGGAGCGGATGCTGCCGGCGCTAGTTCCTGAGCAGGAAGCTCACGCGTTCGAAATCGACACCCTTGTCCACGCTGATACCCAGCGTCACGTTCTGCCTCAGGTTGTCGCGGACGGCGATCTCGAGCGGGCGTCCGGCATGGAACCAGTCGCGCGGGATGAGCATGCTGGAGGGGATGCGCAGGTTTGCCATCTCCGGCAGCACCAGTGCCGCTGCGGCGCCGGAAAGCAGGTTGCCGCTGCTGCCGCCGCGCACGATCACCGCCTGCGGATTGCCGGGCAGGTAGCGCACGCCGATATACAGCTGGCCGCTGCGGGTGACGCTGACCAGGGTGGTGATGCCCACCTTGTAGGTCGCCGCTTCCGGCCTGTGCACGCAGACGATCTGGTTCACGCCGAGGCGTACATTCGAGTTCGTCTTGCGCAGCAGGTGCCCGTGCAGCAGGCTGTCTTCCTCCACCAGCCATTCGTCCACCAGGAAACCCAGCTCTTCCAGGTTGTGGCGGTCGGTCTGGTCGAGCACGCGGCCGAAGGTCTCGATCTGCCGCTGCGCTTCCTTGTTGGCGATGTCGAGGTTGAGCGCCTGCTTGAACGGCTTGCGCGCGATATGCGAATAGATGCTCTCCAGGCCGTTGCACAGCTGCGCAGCGGGCGCGGCGCGCGGCTCGTCGGCCAGCGATTCGGCACGATGCTCGCACCAGCAGGCATGCAATCGCTTCAGCAGGTCGATGCAATCCTTGCTGTTCAGCTCGTCGCCCAACTCGTTCTGCTGCGGAGACTGGCCCTGTTGCAGCAGGATGGTCTTGACGCGGATCAGCTTGGACAGCGGCACCATCGCCAGGAAGCGCATGCTGTCGGCCGAGGTCGCGTGCTGGATGGGAACCAGCCCGCGCATCCCGGCCAGATCGACCGCCAGCGGCGGCGCATCATCCCGGCTCATGCTGCAACGCGAGTCGATGGAGAGCGTATCTCCCCAGATATCCAGCCAGCGGTCGACGATATGCCACTGGCTGCGCGACAGGCCAAGCAGCCTCGCGCGGTGCAGCAGCAGCGTCTTGACGTAAAGCGTGCGGCAGGAAGTGGCGTGGCCGGAACGGTTGAATTTGTCGGCGACCGCTATCTGCTGCAGTTCCTGCTCCTCGGCATGCGCATACAGGGTGTGGAAGTCCTGCCAGGCTTCTCCGTCCGGCTCGTAGCCGGCGCGCAGGAAGTCGCCGATCTGCAGGCTGCTGTACAACAGGCAGCGGTGCGACAGCAGCGCGGCCTCGGCCGCGAGCGACGAATCGCCGTGCTCCCGCGCCTGCTGGCAGCGCAGATAGCCGTTGAGCATGCTCTGCCACAGGCTGCGCAGGGCGACGAGCGTGGTGAATTCATCGTCGGTGAGCGGCAGTTTCTTGCTGGCCAGTTTCTTGGCGAAATCGCCCTGCACCGTGCTGACGGTCTCGCGCAGCACTTCCAGCGTCTGCAGGCGCTCCTTGCCGCGCAGGGGGAGGCGGTTGAACTCGTCCAGCTGGGTGCGCAGCGTGCCGTGCGCCAGGGTCAGGTTGGTCAGCTGGAACTGGCTCAGCCATCCGGTGCACGAGGACGCATCCCTGAAGGCGGGATGGGCAAGATCGTCGGTCGGTTCCAGAGGCAGCATGTTCACTCCTATAACAGTACGCGTTCGATGCCGCCATTGTTGGCGTTCGCCACATAGTCTTCCAGCCAGGTGGCGCCCAGCAGATGTTTGGCCATCTCCACCACGATGTAATCGGTGGTGGTGCCGGCGTCGTCGGCGTAACGGCTCAGGCCTTGCTGGCAGGCCGGGCAGGAGGTGAGGATCTTCACCTCGCCGCGGAAGCCGTCGGCGCGCAGGGCGTCCGCACCCTTGCGCATCTCCTCTTCCTTGCGGAAGCGCACCTGGGTGGCGATGTGCGGCACGCTGGTGCCGAAAGTGCCGGCCTCGCCGCAGCAGCGCTCGTTCAGCGCCACCGGCGCCGCCATCAGTTCGCTCGCCACCTTGAGCGGAGCGTAGGTCTTCATCGGCGAGTGGCACGGGTCGTGATACATGTAGCGGGTGCCCT
Source organism: Pseudomonadota bacterium (assembly GCA_021847165.1). GTDB lineage: Bacteria > Pseudomonadota > Gammaproteobacteria > Burkholderiales > Gallionellaceae > Sideroxyarcus. The sequence goes on along the minus strand of JAJZUH010000056.1, from coordinate 5,176 downwards.
GCACACCCTGCAGCCTGACGCCTTTCTCCAGCAGGTATTCGTGGATGTCGAGCAGGCGGCAACCGGGGAAAATCTTCTCGAACTGGTATTTCAGCAGCTGGTCCATGCAGGTGCCGCAGGATACGATCACCGTCTTGATGTCCAGGTAGTTCAGCGTATTGGCCACGCGGTGGAACAGCACGCGGTTGTCGGTGGTGATCTGGTTGCCCTTGTCCTCGAAGCCGGCGGAGGTCTGCGGGTAACCGCAGCACAGGTAGCCGGGCGGCAGCACGGTGATCGTGCCGATCTCATACAGCATCGCCTGCGTGGCCAGGCCCACCTGGCCGAACAGGCGCTCCGAGCCGCAGCCGGGGAAATAGAACACCGCCTCGGATTCCTCGTTCGCCTTGCGCGGGTTGCGGATCACCGGCACGATGGTGTTGTCCTCGATGTCCAGCAGTGCGCGCGAAGTCTTCTTCGGCAGTCCGCCCGGCATCGGCTTGTTGACGAAGTGGATCACCTTGGCCTGGATCGACGGCTTGCCCACGGTGGCCGGCGGATGCGCCACCTGCTGGCGGAACAGCCCCAGCTGCCTGAAGATACGATAGCCGAGGCGCTGTGCCTTGTAGGCCCACTCGATCATCACCTTGCGCAGCAGCTTGATGGTGACCGGGTTGGTGCTGTTCAGGTACAGCATGGAAGCGGCGGTGACCGGGCTGAAATGTTTTTGCCCCTGCTTGCGCAGGAAATTGCGCATCGCCACCGACACATCGCCGAAATCGATGTCCACCGGGCAGGGCTTGAGGCACTTGTGGCAAACGGTGCAGTGATCGGCCACGTCGTTGAACTCGTCGAAGTGCGCGATGGAGATGCCGCGCCGCGTCTGTTCCTCGTACAGGAAGGCCTCGATCAGCAGCGAAGTGGCCAGGATCTTGTTGCGTGGCGAGTAGAGCAGGTTGGCGCGCGGCACGTGCGTGGTGCACACCGGCTTGCACTTGCCGCAGCGCAGGCAGTCCTTGATCGAATCGGAGATGTTGCCCAGCTCGCTCTTTTCCAGGATCAGGCTTTCCAGCTCCATCAGGTTGAAGCTGGGCGTGTAGGCGTGCTCCAGGTTGCTGCCGGGCAACAGCTTGCCCTTGTTGAAATGCCCGTCCGGGTCGACCTTCTGCTTGTAGGCGACGAAGGGGGCGACCTCCTGCTGTTCGAGGAAATCGAACTTGGTAATGCCGATGCCGTGCTCGCCCGAGATCACGCCGCCCAGGTCCTTCGCCAGCTTCATGATGCGATCCACCGCGCCATAGGCCTGCTGCAGCATGGCGTAATCGTCCGAGTTCACCGGGATGTTGGTGTGCACGTTGCCGTCGCCGGCATGCATGTGCAGCGCCACGAACACGCGGCTCTTCAGCACGCGCTGGTGGATGGCCTCGCACTGTTCCAGGATGGGCAGGTAGGTGCTGCCGTTGAAAATCTGGCGCAGCGGCTCGCGCAGTTCGCGCTTCCACGAGGCGCGCAGATTGTGGTTTTGCAGTTCCTGGAAAACAGTGGCGTCTGGACTCAAGGGTTGAGCAGAGACGAGGTTGTGAAGCGTCGCGGCTGCAGCATATTCGTCCAGGTGATTCAGCAGCCAGTTCCAGCGTCCGCGCACTGTGATCAGCAGTTCGCGCGCCAGTTGCTGGCGGTTGCCGAGCAGTTCCTCGTCGCCCAGCTGCGCGTCGTCCTGGTAGCGCAGCGGCAGTTCGCCGGTGAAGAATTCGTCCAGCGCGTCGAGCAGCCTGATCTTGTTGTCGAGCGAGAGCTCGATGTTGATGCGTTCCACGCCGTCGCAGTAATCGCCCATGCGCGGCAGCGGGATCACCACGTCCTCGTTGATCTTGAACGCGTTGGTGTGTTTCGCGATGGCGGCGGTGCGGGCGCGGTCCAGCCAGAACTTCTTGCGCGCTTCCGCGGACACGGCGATGAATCCCTCGCCGTGGCGCAGGTTGGCCAGGCGCACGATCTCGGAGGCGGCCTCGCCGGCGGCGCGCTCGTCGTCGCTCACCACGTCGGCGACCAGCACCATCTTCGGGCGCGAGCCGCGCTTGGATTTGGTGGCATAACCCACCGCCTTCAGGTAGCGCTCGTCCAGATGTTCCAGTCCCGCCAGCAACACCGGCGCCGCGGAAGTGCCGCGACCGTTGAACATCGAGGTGATCTCCACGATGGCCGGGACCGCCTCGTGCACCTGACCGAAGAATTCCAGGCACACGGTGCGCGTGAACCGGTGCTCGCGGTGCAGGATGAAGCGGGCCGAGGTGATGATGCCGTCGCAGCCTTCCTTCTGGATGCCGGGCAGGCCGGAGAGGAACTTGTCGGTGACGTCCTTGCCCAGGCCGACCTTGCGGAAGCTGCCGCCGGGGATGGTCAGCAGTTCCGGCTCGCCGCGCGGCGTCTTGCCGTCGGCCTCGAAACGCGAGATGCGGAAACGCGCTTCCGGCGCATCGTGGATCTTGCCGAGATTGTGGTCGAGCCGCTCGACCAGCATCCACAGTCCGTCCGGCGTGACCATCTTCCACGACACCAGGTTGTCCAGCGCCGTGCCCCACAGCACGGCCTTCTTGCCGCCCGCGTTCATCGCCACATTGCCGCCGATGCAGGAGGCATCGGCCGAGGTCGGATCGACCGCGAACACCAGTCTGGCGGCTTCCGCCGCCTCCATCACGCGGCGGGTCACCACACCGGCACCGCAGTGGATGGTGGCGTAGGGCGCATCCAGGCCCGGCAGCGTCAGGTACTCGACCGGCGACAGCGCATCCAGTTTCTCGGTGTTGATGACGGCGGACAGCTTGGTCAGCGGGATCGCGCCGCCGGTATAGCCGGTGCCGCCGCCGCGCGGGATGAGCGTCAGGCCGAGCTCGATGCAGGCGCGCACCAGCGGCGCAATCTCTTCTTCGGTGTCCGGGTTCAGCACCACGAACGGATATTCCACGCGCCAGTCGGTGGCGTCGGTCACGTGCGAGACGCGCGCCAGCCCGTCGAACTGGATGTTGTCCTTGCGCGTGATGCGGCTCAAGGTGCGCAGTACGCGCTTGCGCAGCTGCAGCGTGTGTTCGAACTCGGCCGCGAACTGGTCGACGGCGGCATAGGCGAGGTCGAGCAGGCGCTTCACCTTCTGGGTGCGCTCGCTTGCGGATTGCGCGGCAACGGCATGGTCGATGTCCTGCCGCCGGGCCTCGATGGCGCCCAGGCGGTGGCGCAATGCGCCGATCAGCGCTTCGCGCCGCTTGCGGTTGGCGAGCAGATCGTCTTCCAGATACGGGTTGCGGATGATCACCCAGATGTCGCCGAGCACTTCGTACAGCATCTGCGCCGAGCGTCCGGTGCGGCGCTCCTTGCGCAAGGTGTTGATGATGTCCCATGCCTCGCTGCCCAGGAGGCGCAGCACGATCTCGCGGTCGGAGAAAGAGGTGTAGTTGTAAGGGATTTCGCGCAAGCGTGCGGTCATGATGTTTCGCAGTTCGACAGGGGATGCATTCTACCGCATCATGCGGCATTGCTCGACCCCGAACCGGGTATGGAGTTAGCATTCCCGCATGTCTGCGATCCAGCAACAAAAACGGCGGCTGTTCTTTGCGCTCTGGCCGGGCGCGGCGCAGCGTGCCGCGCTCGCTGCGTGGCAACCGCCGCTGCGCGAACTGTGCGGCGGCCGGGCCATGCGCCCGGATACCCTGCACCTCACCCTGGTATTCCTCGGCGAAGTGGCGGAGCAGCGGCTGCAGACGGCATGCCTTGCGGCGCAGGAAGCGGGCTTCCGCAGGTTCGACCTGCAGCTGGCGACGGCGCATTACTGGGGACATAACCATATTGTCCATGCGACGCCGACGGCCATCCCGGCACCGCTGGCCGCCCTGGCCGGGGAGCTGGAACGCAGCCTGCGCAGGCATGGCTTCCATGTCGAGGAGCGGCCATACAAGCCGCACGTGACCCTGTTGCGCAATGCGAAATGGAGCGATGCCTTTTTGCCATCCATGCCCGTCGTGCACTGGCCGGTGCGCGATTTCGTGCTGGTGCAGTCGCTGTCCGGGGAGCAGGGCGCGCATTACGAGGTGCTGGCCAGGTTTGGCCGGGAATCGGCGGGGGAATAGAGATGCGTCTGTGGTCGTTGCATCCGCAATATCTCGATGCCAAGGGGCTGGTCGCCTTGTGGCGCGAAGGCCTGCTGGCGCAAAAGGTGCTGGCCGGCAACACCCGGGGTTACCGCAACCATCCGCAGCTGCAGCGCTTCAAGGCGTGCGGCGAGCCTGCGGCGGCGATCGCCGCGTATCTGGTCGAGGTGCAGCGCGAAGCGGAACGGCGCGGTTACCGCTTCGATGCCGGCAAGATCGCGCCGCATGGCGCGGCGAAGCGGATCCCGGTGACGACGGGACAGCTCGCCTACGAGCTCGCGCACCTCAAAGCCAAGCTCGATGTGCGCGACCCGGCGGCCAGCGCGAGGTTGCCGCAGCCAGCAGCCGCGCTGGTGCACCCGTCGTTCAGGCCGGTTGCGGGCGGAATCGAGGCGTGGGAGGTGGTGTGATCATGCCGCCGTGGGCGACGCGGCGTGGTTCTGCGCCAGCAACTTGTCCAGGCACCATGCCGCCGCGGCGAAGCCCATGGCGGCGGTGACGGTGACCGCCGAGCCGTAGCCGGAACAGCTCAGGTCGCTGGTCGAGCAGGACGCGTTGCGCCGGGACGGTTCTTCCAGATAGATGCAGGCCACGCCGAACTTGCCGTTCTTGCGCGGCTGAATGTTGAGCGATTTCTTCAGCAGGTTGCGGATGCGCGCCAGCAAGGCATCGTGGGTGGCCTGCGCCAGGTCCTCCCGCCGCAGCTTGAGCGGGTCGCACTTGCCGCCGGCGGCGCCGCACACCACCAGCCTGATCTTGTTGAAGCGCGCATGGGCGATCAGCGCCGCCTTGACCTTTGCCTCGTCGCAGGCATCGATCACCGCATCGAATCCCCCGGCCGGGATCAGCTGCGACAGATTCTCCGCGCTCAGGAACTCCTCGACCGCCGTCACCCTGCAATCGGGATTGATGTCGCGGATGCGCGATTGCAGCGCCAGCACCTTCGCTTCGCCCAGCGTGCTGTCCAGCGCCTGGATCTGGCGGTTCACGTTCGACACCGCGACCTGGTCGAAATCGATCAGCGTGATGTGGCCGATGCCGCTGCGCGCCAGCGC
>JAJZUH010000055.1:4196-10836 GCA_021847165.1 Pseudomonadota bacterium | reverse complement strand
GCTGCTTGCCCATCAGCAGCGCCAACGCCGGGAACATCGGCAGCAGATATGACGGCAACTTGGAATCGGAAACCGAGAAGAAGAGATAGACGAACACCACCCACACCAGCAGGAACCGCTCCGGACTGAATGTTCCGGCCTTTTGCATACTCCCGCGCCAGGTGCGCAGCAGGGTGTCGAACATCGGCGCCGTCCACGGCATCATGCCCAGCAACAGGATGGGCACGAAGTAATACCAGGGCTGAAAGCGTCCGTGCACCTTGGTGGTGAAACGCTCGAAGTGTTCGTAGATGAAGAAGCGCTGGAAGAATTCCGGATTGGCCTTGATCACCAGCACGAACCAGGGAACCGCGATCAACGAAAACAACAGCAGGCCGCTGAACCAGTGCATGCGTTTCCACACGGCGACATCCCGGTTGAACACCGAATACAGGAACAGCGCGGCCCCCGGCAGGATCAGCCCCATCAGCCCCTTGCTCAATACGGCCAAGGCCAGCCCGGACCAGGCCAGCAGCATCCAGTTGCGCCGCACCGCGACTCGCTCTTCGTTTTGTGCGAGCAGCAGTGCAAAGAGGCCGAGCGTGATGAAGAAGGTCACCCCCATGTCCAGCGTGTTGATATGCGCCATCATCGCGTACAGCATGCTGCTGCCCAACAACAGGGCCGCATAAATCCCGGCTTGCCGCCCGAACAGGCGCGTACCGGCGAACCATGCCAGCAGGATGCCGGCGAAACCGGTCAGCGCCGCCCAGATACGCGAGGTCCATTGATGCTCGCCGAACACCTCATAGGCCACGGCAGTGGCCCAATATTGCAGCGGCGGCTTCTCAAAATACTTCAGCTCGTTCAGGCGCGGCGTCGTCCAGTCGCCGCTCACCACCATCTCACGCGGGATCTCGGCATAACGGCCCTCATCCGGCCGGATGAGCTTGCGATATTCGAGGTTGCCGAACCAGATGATCGCGACCGCCAGCAGCAACAGCCAGAGTCCGCGTCGGGAAATGTCATTCGTCATAAGGAAACTATCCGTGGACTGGAAAACAAGCGCGGATTTTAACCTAATCCGTTTGGCGCCCACGCTTTTCCTGCACCACGACACGCGCCCCGCCTTGCGCGAACGTGATGTCCAGCTGTTCGCCCAGGTCCAGCTGTTCGCTGCTCGCCACGATGGCGCCTCGCGCATCGCGCACCAGGCTGTAACCGCGTGCCAGCACCTGTTGCGGATCGAGAAACTGCAAGTGCTGCTGCAATGCGATCAGCCGCGCGTCGTGGCGCTCCAGCGCGTTGCGCATGGCCGAACTCAGCCGCCGGGCCTGGCTGGCGTGCTGCTCGTGCGCACGGATCGTATCCGGGCGCAACGTCCGTAACCGCTGCCACAACGCCTTCCAGCGACCCTGTTGGCGCTGCATGGCATAAGTTTGGGCGAGCCGCGCGCGCTGCTGCAATCCGTCCAGACGCTCTCCCTGCTGCCGGATACGTTGCGCCGGGTGCACCAGCCGCCGTTGCAGGAAATCCGCCTGTTGCATGCGTTGCTCGAACTGGCGCATGGCCGCACGCGCCAGATGCCGGCGCTGCTGCGCCAGGTGCTGCAGCAACTCGCGCCGATCCGGCACCGCGGCCTGTGCCGCTGCCGTCGGCGTGGCGGCACGCAAGTCGGCCACGAAGTCGGCGATGGTAAAGTCGGTCTCGTGCCCCACCCCGCACACCACCGGGATGTGGCTGGCCGCGATGGCCCGCGCCACGACCTCTTCGTTGAACGCCCACAGGTCTTCGATGCTGCCGCCGCCGCGGCAAACGATCAATACATCGCATTCGGCACGCTGGTTCGCCGTCTTGATCGCTTGCGCGATTTTTTGCGCAGCGCCCTCGCCCTGTACCGGCGTCGGATACAACACGACCGGCACGCCAGGCATCCTGTTCGCCAGCGTACGCAGCACGTCGCGCAGTGCAGCCGCTTGCGGCGACGTGACGATGCCGACCTGTTTGGGCAGCAACGGCAGAACGCGCTTGCGGTCGGCATCGAACAATCCTTCATCCTCAAGCCTGGATTTAAGGCGCTCGAACGCCTCATACAGGGTCCCCAGTCCTGCCGGACGCATCTTTTCCAGCGTCAGCTGGAAATCGCCCCGCGCCTCATAGAGCGTGGCCAGCGCCAGTACCTCTACCTGCATGCCGTTGGCAGGTTTGAAATCCAGGTACTGGCTCTTGTGGCGGAACATCACGCATCGAACCTGGGCAGCCTCGTCCTTCAGCGAAAAATACCAGTGCCCGGAAGCAGCACTGACGAAATTGGATACCTCGCCGCGCACCCACAATAACGGGATGCCGCTTTCAATCAATTGTTTTGCCGCGAGATTCAATTCGCGCACACTCAACACATGGTTTTTATCCATCCAGGCTCCCGATCCCGCATTGGCCCAAGGCGAAAAATTTTTTCGCAACTAGGCCAAATGGCATATTGACAATTCGTTTCAATCCACAACCCCAGCAAATTCGCCGCTTTCCATGGGAATGACATTTCGCGCAGATGACAACTTACATCAAGCCATTGTTTTTATTTGATTTTAATACCGTACATTTTTTGAGCGCTCGGCCGGAAAGCGCGACAGCACTTGGGTTCCGACAACCATTCCCGATATTCATGCACAAAGTTATCCACAGATTTTGTGCATAAGAAAACAAATCGTTTACGCAGCGATCAGTTAGCGCGCAGCTCCCCCGCCCACCTTGCTCAAACATGCCCTACAAGATACAGTGCCGCCTTCGAATTTAAGCATAATTTCCTGGAGACGTTGCGTGTTCACACTCATTGAAGCAGCTGGCTGGCCGATTTATTTACTCCTCATCGCTTCCGTGGTCGCTGGCGCCCTCATCATCGAACGAGCCATCTTCCTGCGCAGCAAAAAGATTGTCCCTCCTGCCCTGCTGGACGAAGTGGTGCAAGAACTCAAACAGCGCGGCGTCAGCCAGCAGATGCTCACCAAACTGAGCGAAGGCTCGCCGCTGGGCATGGTGTTCGCCGCCGGATTGCGGAACATCAAGAGTACGCCGGAGGTCATGAAGGAATCGATCGAAGAGGCCGGCCGCAGCGCCACCCACCAGCTCGATCGTTTCCTCACCACCCTGGGCACCATCGCCTCGATCAGCCCCCTGCTTGGCCTGTTCGGCACGGTGATCGGCATGATCGAGATCTTCGGTTCGCAGAATGCGGGCGGCGCAGCGCCTACCGAACTGGCACATGGCATCTCGGTTGCCCTTTACAACACGGCATTCGGCCTGATCGTGGCCGTGCCCAGCATGATTGCCTACCGCCACTTCCGCGCCCAGGTCGACAGCCTGACCATCGAGATGGAGCAGCAAGCGATCAAGCTGGTCGAGATCGTGCATGGCGAGCGGAAATAAGGGGGCCTTATGAATTTTCGGCGCGGCATCACTCGCGAAGAACCGGAGATCAACCTGATCCCGATGATCGACGTATTGCTGGTGATCCTGATCTTCCTGATGGTCACCACCAGCTATTCGAACTTTGCCCAGCTGCAGATCAATCTGCCCCAGGCCGCAGGAGATGAAGGCGTTTCGCCGCCGGGCAAGCCGATCAACGTCGCCGTCGACGCCTCCGAACATTATGCGGTAAACAGCGTGCGCACCCCCTTCAACGGCGTAACCGATTTTAGCGCAGCCTTGCGCAAGGCTGCGGGCAGCCAGAACGATCCGACCATCATCATCAATGCCGATGGCAAGGCGACCCACCAGTCCGTCATCAACATCATGGAAGCCGCGCGCATCGCCGGTTTCGGGCGCATCACCTTCACCACCCAGAACCAGAACAACAAATAGACACCCGGCATGGAGCGGCTGCAACACCACTGGTATCGACTCTCGCCGCTACACCTGGTGCTGTTTCCAGTCAGCCTGCTTTTCCGCGCGCTGGCCGCCGTGAGGCGCTTCCTGTACCGCAGCGGGATGCTCGCTTCGGTCAGGCTGCCTGTTCCCGTCGTCGTCGTCGGCAACATCAGCGTAGGAGGCACCGGCAAGACGCCGCTCACGCTATGGCTGGCCCAGCAGCTGATCGAGAACGGCTGGCATCCCGGCATCATCAGCCGCGGCTATACCAGAAACGCCAGACGGCGCAACGCACCGCGCGAAGTCTCCGGTACCGACGATGCCGCCGACGTCGGCGACGAACCGCTGCTGATGGCACAACGTGCGCTATGCCCGGTCTGGATCGGCCGTGACCGTCCGGCAGCGGCACAGGCCTTGCTGCAGGCGCATCCCGAATGCGACATCGTGCTGAGCGATGACGGCATGCAGCACTATCGCCTGCGGCGGGACGTCGAGATCGCCGTCGTCGATGGCGCAAGGCTGTTCGGCAACGGCCTGCTGCTGCCGGCCGGTCCGTTGCGCGAACCGGTATCGCGCTTGCGCCAGGTCGATGCGATCGTGATCAATGGCGGGAAAACAAGTGGCGAGGGGTTCTCCATGAGCCTGCAGGGCTCGCTCTTCTACAACCTGCTCAACCCCGGGATCGTCGTTCCGCCCGGCGAATTCGCCGGGCAGCGCTTGCATGCCATCGCGGGCATCGGGCATCCGCGCCGGTTCTTTGCCCACCTCGACCAGCTCGGGTTGAACGTGCAGCCGCATGCCTTTCCCGACCATCACCGCTATGCCGCCAGCGATATCGCCTTCGCCGATGCGGATGCGATACTCATGACCGAAAAAGATGCGGTAAAATGCGCAACCTTCGCCACCGAAAGATGCTGGGTGCTGCGAGTGGATGCACAGATCGATCCGTCCCTCACCCAACTCATCCTAAAAAAGGTCACGCCGTAATGGACGCCAAACTTCTCGACATCCTGGTTTGCCCGCTGTGCAAATCCCCGCTCATCTATCGCAAGGCCGAACAGGAACTGATCTGCAAGGCCGACCGCCTGGCTTTCGCCATCAAGGACGACATCCCGGTGATGCTGGCAGACGAGGCGCGCGAACTGAGCGCGCAAGAGGTCGAGTCGCTTTGAAAGCGGTCTTCAAGGTCGTCATCCCCGCCCGTTTTGCCTCGACCCGCCTGCCCGGCAAGCCGCTGCTGGACATCGGTGGCAAACCGATGGTGGTTCGGGTGGCAGAACAGGCCTCGCTCAGCGGGGCCGAGCAGATCATCATCGCGACCGACCACCAGCCCATCGTAGCTGCCGCCCAGGAACATGGCTTTCAGGCCCGCATGACGCGTGCCGACCACAATAGCGGCACCGACCGCATTGCCGAAGTATCGGCGCAACAGGGTTGGACCGGCGACACCATCGTGGTCAACGTGCAGGGAGATGAACCGTTGATCCCTCCCGCCCTCATCCGCTCCGTAGCACAACATCTGCACGACCACCCGGATTGCGCCATCGCCACGGCGTGCCATCCCATCCATGACGAAGCGTCCATGCGCAATCCCAATATCGTCAAGGCCGTGCTGGACAAACACGGCAACGCGCTGTATTTCAGCCGCGCCCCCATTCCATGGCCGCGCGATGCATATGCCGGCAACGCGCCATCCCCGCAGCACGCCCATGCCCTGCGGCACATCGGCATCTATGCCTATCGCGCCAGCTTCCTGCACATCTATGGCCAGCTGGCTCCGGCACAGATCGAGCAGATCGAATCGCTGGAACAGCTCCGCGCGCTGTATCATGGCTACAGGATCGGCGTAGCCGTCACGCCCGAGGCTCCGCCCAGCGGCGTGGACACCGAAGCAGACCTGCTGCTTGCCAGAGAAATTTTCGAAACGCGGCAATAAACAAACTGGAGGAACGAACCATGAGACTGATCCTGTTGGGAGCACCCGGCGCCGGCAAAGGCACTCAGGCGAATTACATCAAGGAGAAGTTCGGCATCCCGCAGATATCCACCGGCGACATGCTGCGCGCGGCCATCAAGGCGGGCACGCCGCTCGGCCTCGCCGCCAAAAAGGTGATGGATGCAGGCAACCTGATCTCCGACGAGATCATCATCAATCTGGTCAAGGAGCGCATCAAGGAAGCCGATTGCGCCAAAGGATTCCTGTTCGACGGTTTCCCCCGCACCATCCCTCAGGCACAGGCAATGAAGGATGCCGACATCCGCATCGACTATGTGGTGGAAATCGACGTAGCTGACAGCGAGATCGTGCAGCGCATGGGCGGCCGCCGCGTGCATCTGGCATCGGGACGCACCTACCACGAGATATTCAACCCTCCCAAGGTGCCCGGCAAGGACGACATCACCGGCGAGGAGCTGGTGCAACGTCCGGACGATGCGGAAGATACCGTGATCAAGCGCCTCAATGTCTACCACGAGCAGACCCAGCCATTGGTCGAGTACTACACCGCCTGGGCCAAATCGGGTGACCTGAAGGCTCCCAAAATCATACACATTCCCGGTGTCGGCAGCGTGGAAGCCATACGCGACCAGGTCTTCCGCGCACTGGGCAAGTGACCATGGCCGGCAAACCTGTCCTCACGCTGGAAGATGCCAAACGCGTGGCAGCCGCCGCCGAAACTGAAGCGCGCGCCAACGAATGGAAAGTCGTCATTGCGGTAGTGGACGATGGCGGCCATCTGCTCTATCTGCAACGCAGCCATGACACCCAGTTCGGCAGCGTCGAAACGGCCATCGCGAA
>JAJZUH010000055.1:0-4096 GCA_021847165.1 Pseudomonadota bacterium | reverse complement strand
ATATGCGACTTGAAGTTCTCCACCGGCTTGTCGGCCTCGGTATGGCCGACGATGGAAGCGCCCATGTCGCCCGAGAACAGTATCTTGCTGACCGGATCGTAGAACTGGAAGTTGCCTTCCGAGTGCATGAAGTGGGCCGGAATCGCCTTGATGAAGGAGCTCCCCAACGGGATATTCATCCCCTCGTCGGGGATGCCCAGCACACGTCCGGAAGAGTTGTCGCCGCTGCAGAAATGGGGCACAAAGCGCACCCACAACTTGGAGATCATCACATTGCAATCGGAATGGATCATCCACTTGTTGACCGAGGCGATGATGTCCGGATCTGCGTGAGACGCCAGAATGTACTTCAGCTTCTTGGGCGGGAAATAATTGTGCATCTCCATGAGCAGCCCGTTATAGGTCATGTTGCCGCCCGGATCGACCAGCGCCCCCTCGCCGTTATCGACGATCAGGAACTGGTTGGCCTGCACGGCCTCGCCAGCGGAATCATCCACCAGGTCGTCGAACATCAGACACTGGTGTTTGCCGTTATTGAATAATTCGATGGCCATTCTGTTTCTCCCCCTGGATTTTTTATCGACACTTGCCAAGTACCGCGCCATTCTACTTGAGTCCGCCCTCAGCCGACAGGGTATGATTTCCTTCGGCAACACATGACACATCGAAAGGCGTAAGATAGCCGCGGCGTCGTGCTCGAAAGTCACTACTAAATCACTCATGGAGAGCTAAAGTATGGCAAAGAAGAACGCGTTCTATGCACAGTCCGGCGGAGTCACCGCCGTCATCAATGCCTCGGCCTGCGGCGTCATCGAGACCGCCCGCAAACACAAAGACAAGATCGGCAAGGTTTATGCGGGGCGCAACGGCATCATCGGCGCACTCACCGAAGACCTGATCGACACCAGCAAGGAATCCGCCAAAGCCATCTCTGCCCTGCGTTACACCCCTTCCGGCGCCTTCGGCTCCTGCCGCTTCAAGCTCAAATCGCTGGAACAGAACCAGCGTGAGTATGAGCGCCTGATCGAGGTGTTCAAGGCTCACAATATCGGCTATTTCTTTTACAACGGCGGCGGCGATTCCGCCGACACCTGCTACAAGGTCTCGCAACTGTCGGAAAAAATGGGTTACCCGGTGCAGGCCATCCATGTGCCGAAGACAGTGGACAACGACCTGCCCATCACCGATTGCTGCCCCGGATTCGGCTCCGTCGCCAAATACATCGCCATCTCCACCCTGGAAGCCAGCTACGACGTGCGTTCCATGGCCAAGACCTCGACCAAGGTATTCGTGCTGGAAGTGATGGGACGGCATGCCGGCTGGATTGCCGCAGCCGGCGGTCTCGTCGAGGAACAAGGGATTCCGGTGGTCATCCTGTTTCCGGAAATCGAATTCGACCAGAAAAAATTTCTCGCCAAGGTGGATGCGATGGTCAAGAAGCATGGCTATTGCAGCGTCGTGGTCTCTGAAGGTTGTCACTATCCGGACGGACGCTTTCTCGCCGAACAGGGTACGCGCGACGCCTTCGGTCACGCGCAACTGGGCGGGGCCGCACCGGTGGTCGCCAACATGGTGAAGGATGCGCTGGGCTACAAATTCCACTGGGCTGTCGCCGATTACCTGCAACGCGCGGCGCGCCACATCGCCTCCAGGACCGACGTCGAACAGGCCTACGCACTTGGCAAATCGGCAGTCGAGCTGGCGCTCAAGGGTCAGAACGCGGTGATGCCCACTGTCGATCGCATTTCAGACAAACCCTACAAATGGAAGGTCGGCGTCGCCCCGCTGTCGAAAGTGGCCAATGTCGAGAAGTTCATGCCGCGCAACTTCATTACGGCCGACGGCTACGGCATCACCGAAAGATGCCGCGCCTATCTTGCCCCGCTGATCAAGGGCGAAGACTATCCCCCCTACAAGGACGGCATGCCGCAATACGTGCAGTTGAAGAATGTAGCTGTCGCAAAGAAACTGGTGGAATTCAAGATTTAACGTCGCAACTCACCGCTCCTCAAGGGGCGGTTTTTACTTGAGGAGAAGATCATGGCAAGTGGCCTGGGTTTTGCGCTGTTTTGTGCGATTGCAGCGATTCTGTACGGCGTACTTTCAAGCAAATGGATACTCGGCAAATCGACCGGCAGCGAGAAAATGCAAAGCATCGCCGCAGCAATACAGGAAGGCGCCTCCGCCTACCTGAAGCGGCAATATACGGCCATCTCCATCGTCGGCGTGGTGCTGTTCGTAGCCATTCTTGTCTTGCTTGGCTGGCAGACCGCCGTCGGTTTCGCCATCGGCGCCCTGCTCTCCGGTGCCGCCGGCTTCATCGGCATGAACGTCTCTGTTCATGCCAATGTGCGCACCGCCGAGGCCGCCAAAGAAGGCCTCAATGCCGCGCTCAACGTCTCATTCAAAGGGGGCGCGATCACCGGCATGCTGGTGGTAGGCCTCGGACTGCTCGGGGTCGCCGGCTATTACGCGTTCCTCACCAACATGGGCGCAACATCTTCCCAGGCGACGCACGCGCTGGTGGGCTTGGGCTTCGGCGGCTCTCTGATCTCAATCTTCGCCCGTCTCGGCGGCGGCATCTTCACCAAGGGCGCTGACGTCGGCGCCGACCTCGTGGGCAAGGTCGAAGCCGGCATCCCCGAGGACGACCCGCGTAACCCCGCGGTGATCGCTGACAACGTCGGCGACAACGTCGGCGACTGCGCGGGCATGGCGGCCGACCTGTTCGAGACCTATGCGGTCACCATCATCGCCACCATGCTGCTCGGCGGCTTGCTGATGGCAAATGCCGGTGCCAATGCCGTGATCTATCCGCTTGTACTGGGCGGCTTCTCCATCCTCGCTTCCATCGTCGGCACCTTCTTCGTCAAGGCGCGCGAGGGCGGCAAGATCATGAACGCGCTGTATCGCGGCCTGGCCATGTCCGGCGCACTGGCAGCCATCGCGTTCTACCCTCTCACCCAATGGCTGATGGCCGGAAACGGCATGTACAGCGTCGGCGCGCTGTATGGAGCCTCCCTCATCGGCCTTGCTCTCACCGCCGCTCTGGTGTGGATCACCGAGTACTACACCGCCACCGAATACGGCCCGGTGCGCCACATCGCGCAAGCCGCCACCACCGGGCACGGCACCAACATCATCGCCGGTCTGGGCGTGTCGATGAAATCCACTGCAGCACCTGTGCTCGCCGTCTGCCTCGCCATCTGGGGCGCTTACCAGTTTGCGGGGCTGTACGGCATCGCCATTGCGGCGACCGCCATGCTGTCCATGACCGGCATCATCGTGGCGATCGACGCCTATGGCCCCATCACCGATAACGCGGGCGGCATCGCAGAGATGTCGAGCCTGCCGGAAAACGTGCGCGTCATCACCGATGCACTGGATGCGGTAGGAAATACCACCAAGGCCGTCACCAAAGGCTACGCTATCGGCTCCGCAGGCCTTGCCGCGCTGGTGCTGTTTGCGGACTACACACATGCGCTCACCGCCAGCGGACATAGCCTGACGTTCGACCTGTCCAACCACATGGTGATCATCGGCCTGTTCATCGGCGGCATGGTGCCGTACCTGTTCGCAGCGATGGGCATGGAGGCGGTGGGCCGTGCGGCAGGCAGCGTGGTGATCGAAGTGCGGCGCCAATTCAAGGAAATCCCGGGCATCATGGAAGGCACCGGCAAGCCCGAATACGGTACTTGCGTGGACATGCTGACCAAAGCGGCCATCAAGGAGATGATCGTTCCTTCGCTGTTGCCTGTCGCCGTTCCCGTGGTGGTCGGCCTGACGCTGGGAGCGCAAGCGCTTGGCGGCGTGCTGGTCGGCACCATCGTCACCGGCATCTTCGTTGCCATCTCCATGACCACCGGCGGCGGCGCATGGGACAATGCGAAAAAATATATCGAGGAAGGCAACTATGGCGGCAAAGGTTCGGAAGCCCACAAGGCGGCCGTGACCGGCGACACCGTGGGCGACCCCTACAAGGACACCGCAGGTCCGGCGGTGAATCCACTGATCAAGATCATCAACATCGTCGCCCTGATGATCGTACCGCTGCTGTAAACGCAATCGGAACCACACCCATTCAATGGCCGGCAGC
>JAJZUH010000054.1 GCA_021847165.1 Pseudomonadota bacterium | reverse complement strand
CCACATAGTGCTTCAGTTCGTAGGCGAATTCGGCCTTGAACTCGGGATCGTCGCGGAAGCGCAGGTACTGCTGGCGCAGTTCCTCCACGGCCGGGATCAGCGTCTCGGCCATGTAGATGCCGCCGAATTGGCCGAAGTGGCCGCTCTTATCTGGATAACTGTAAGTCAACGTTCTTAACCTCTTTGATGAACGCGGCGACCTTCGCCGCATCCTTGATTCCCTTGCTTGCCTCCACACCGCTGGACACGTCCACCGCGTAAGGTTGCACCTGCGCGACCGCTTGCGCCACGTTGCCGGCATGCAACCCGCCGGACAGGATCACCGGCAACGGCAGATTGTGCGGGATCAGCGCCCAGTCGAACGATTCGCCGGTGCCGCCCTGGGTGCCTTCGACATAAGCGTCGAGCAACAGACCTTGCGCCCCGACATAGCGGGCCGCGCATTCTACCAAATCCACCCCCGCCTTGACCCGTATCGCCTTGAGGTAAGGTTTGCCGAAGCTGGCGCAGAATTCAGGCGCTTCCTCGCCATGGAACTGCAGCACATCCAGCGGCACTTTTGCCAGCACTTCGCGCACGTAATCGACAGTCGGGTTCACGAACAGCCCGACCACCGTCAAAAATGGCGGCACGGCACGGGCCAATCCAGCTGCTTGCGGTACGGAAACATGGCGCGGGCTTTTTTCGTAAAACACCAGCCCCAAGGCGTCCGCGCCATGGCTGGCGACGGCATGGATGTCCTGTTCGCGGGTCAGGCCGCAGATCTTGATTCGGGTCATGGCGCTATTTTACCCGCTATTCGAACTGCAACTGCGGCAGGTTCCATTTGCGATCATAGTGGATGCGCTTGAGGTAAAGCCCGTCCGGCGCGAAGGTGGGCGCGGCATGCGTGCGGTTGCGATGCTCCAGCACCTCTTTCATCCATGACGGCGGATGCTTGCCCTTGCCGACATAGACCAGGCAGCCGAGGATGTTGCGCACCATGTGATGCAGAAAGGCATCGGCGGTGAGGTCGAAGATGAGGGTATCCCCCAGCTGGCGAATATCGAGCCGCTGCAGATGCTTGACCGGCGTCTTGGCCTGGCATTCGGCAGAGCGGAACGAGCTGAAGTCGTGCCTGCCCAGCAGATGCCCGGCTGCCTCGCGCATGGATTCGACATCCAGCGGCGCATGGAACCAGCCAACCTTGCCATGATGCACACCAAGACGAGATGGGCGGTTGACGAGCACATACTGATAGCTGCGCGCCTGTGCCGAAAAACGCGCGTGGAACTCTTCCGTAACGGGAAGCGCCCACAGTACCGCGATGTCCCTCGGCAACAGCGCGTTCGTGCCGCGTACCCAGGCACCGAGCGGGCGGCTGCTTCCGGTATCGAAATGCACCACCTGCTCCAGCGCATGCACGCCGGTATCGGTTCGCCCGGCGGCCAGGACGGAGATGCCCTCGCCGGCAATGCCGCTCAATGCCGCCTGCAACGCATCCTGCACGTTCGGCACATCGGGTTGACTCTGCCAGCCGTAGTAGCCGCTGCCGTCGTACTCCACACCGAGCGCAATCCTCATTGCCATACCCCGATCAACAGCGCCGCTGCTGCCGCCAGCAACAGCAGGTCGACCATCCCGAACGGCTGCAGCCCTATCTCGATGTGCGTACCGCCGGCACCTTCTCGCCGCAGGGCGCTGCCGATGGTCGATTTCCAGTCGGCCGCCGTATCGCGCATGGCGGATTCGGCATATTCCAGCGTCAACGCCAGGCGCACCGCGATACGCTCTCGCGAAAAGCCCAACCAGCGCAACGGATATGCCAGGGTATACAGCCCGCTGATAAGCTGCGACTGCGGCAAAAGTTCCAGCAGGATGGCCAGACCGGCCAACACGCTCAGCAGGCGCCCCAGTTGCAGCAATCCGTCCAGCAGCCCTTCGCGCGTAGGCGCCATGACCCCGAGCGGCTGCCACAGCGCCGTGCCTGAAGTGGTGTAGGCATAGATCAGCAGCAGGGAAAACATGATCCAGCGCGTGCGCCGCAACAGACTCAGCAACTGCTGCGGGCACAGTCGCAAAGCCAGCCCGCACAAGGCCACGCTCATCGCCAGCAACGGCAATGGCTGCAGGTGTTGCGCCAGCAAGGCGAGCAACAGCCAGATGACGATCTGCACGGCAGAATGCGGAATCAGTTTCATACGGTCCAAATGAAAACGGCAGCCATGCAGGCTGCCGTTCGGTTCGATCCAGCCAATTACAGCTGCTGCATCAAGGTCTGGGCAGCGCTACGCTGCTGCTCGTCACCATCGCGCAGCACTTCTTCCAGTATCTCGCGCGCACCAGCGGCATCGCCCATCTCCTGATAGGCCTTGGCCAGATCAAGCTTGGTGGCGACTTCCTGCCAATGCTCGTCCTTCAGCTCTGGGCTTGCCGCCCCGCCGGAAGCTGCGGGCTTGTCCAGATTCAGGGTGATCTCATCCAGCCCCAGATCACGGACCGGTGTAACCGCTTTCGGCATGCTCTCGGTCGGGAAATCGAGCGTGAACGTCAGGCCGCCGTCGTCTGCGGGCGCTGCCGGTGCGGATGCCGTGGCTGCCGGTATCTTGGGGTGGGTCGCCGTCACGTCGAACACCAGGTCGTCCATGTTCAGTGCCACGGTCGCATCCTGGCCGGTTCCCGTCGTGTTCGCGGTCGGAACGCCAGGATTCGTGCCGGTGATGTCGAAATCCATCGGCGTGGCCTGAATGGCGCTTTGCAGCTCTTCCGACGACATGATGGTGGTCTTTTCCTGTGCCGAGGGCGCCTCGATCACGACGGTACTCTGGCCGAAAGTCGAGGCAGTTGGCGCCGCCGGCGAACCGAAGCCGAGATCGAAGTCCACCGCCGGAGCAGCGGCCGGTGCTGCCTCGACCTTGCTCTCGCGTGGCTGCGCGGCGCTCGCATCTCCGCCATAGAACGGATTGCCTGGATCCAGCTCACGCCCCATCGCGGCGGACTGCTCCCAGGCCGTGGTATCGCCGGACTCCTTGATCTCGCGGGCGTAACTGTAGAAAGCGTTCGCATCCTTGCGGCTGGCATAGATCGACAGCAGCTTGAGTTTGACCGGATTGTTGTTCGGGTTCTTCTTCAGGGCTTCTTTCAGCACTTCCTCGGCCTGCGCATCGCGCCCGAAGGTCAGGAACAGATCCGCTTCACCGATCGGATCCACTTCCTCGGACTCTGCACTGGCAACTGGAGCTGCTGTCGGCGTAGAGGTGCTGGTAAAGTCGCCCGTCTCCGGCGATGGTGCGACCGGGGAGGCCATCCTGCCTGTCGCACTGCCCTCGTCTTCCAGCTTGTCCTTGTCACTCTTTTTTGCCGCCGGCTTCTTGCCGCCCTGCTTGCCGCGACGCGCAACAATGAAACCCAATCCGCCCAGCGCCAGCACCACAGCTGCCGCACCTGCCATGTAGAGCGGCTCATCCAGCAACTGGTCGACCAGGGAAGGCTGTTCGACAACTTTGGGGGCGACGACCTTGGGCTTGGGTTTGGCCGGCGCAGGGGCGCTCGCTGCTTGCACTGCCGAAACCGCATCCATCGCGACTGCCGCAGCCGGGGCAGAAACAGGTGCCGCCTCTTTCTTCAATTCGGCCAGACGCTTCATATCCTGGACGTTCTTTTCCAGAATCGCGGTTCGCTCCTGCGCTTCTTTCAATGCCTTGCCCTTGGCGATCGCGTCCTCTTCCTTGGCCATGACCTTGTCTTGCGCGGATGATTTGCCGCCACCTACCGCCTTGTCATTTGGCGCTTCACCCTTGGACAGCTTGAGCACCTCTTTAGCCGGTTCCTTGCTTGCAGTAGCCTTGTCGGTCACTGCCGTGCTGATCTTGCCTGCGGCTTCCTGTTTGCCTTCGCGCTCCGCTCTTGCGGTACGGGCCGCCGCCAGTTTCTGCCGGTAGACGTTCCAGTCGGCCGCTTGCGCACGAACTTCTTCTTCAGCATCGGCTTGCGGCAGCATCTTCACCGCATCGCTCTGCGGGATGGTCAGTATCTTGCCGGCCCGAATCCGGTTCATGTTATGGCCGTCGAACTCACCGGCGTTCTCGCGGTACAACGCCACCAGCATGCGCTCCAGGCTGACATTCGCCGGCTTGATCTGTGCCGCAATCTTGGCCAGCGTGTCGCCACGCACCACGGTGATATGTTCTGGCGCAGCAACCGGCGCCGCTTCGGCCAGCGCCTCTTCCTTGCTCAGCGCATCCTGCGTCACCGGAGTGACTTCGATCGCCGAAGCCGCGGCAGGTGCACTCGCCGGCGCCAAGGCCTGCTCGGCCGGAGCCTGCTCGACCGGAGCAGCTTCTGTTGCGGGCGCAGCAGCCACTGCGCTTTCGGCAACCGCAGCAGCGGCCGCCGGAGCTGAGGCAGCTTCCGTGGCAACCGGTTGCTCAGCCAGCGTTTCCGCCGCGACAGGTTCGGAAACCGCGACCGGGGCAGGCGCTGGCGCAACAGCCGGCACTGCCAGGATCGGTTTCAATTCTTCGGTCTTGGGTTGTTCGGGTTTGTAGTCAACGGGATCAAGCAGGAAAGTGTATTCCCGCAGCAGCTTGCCGGAAGACCAGCTCAATTCGACCAGCAGCGTGACGAATGGCTCGTTCACCGGTTGCAGCGTTGTCACTTTTACGTACTGCGCGCCGCCACTACCTTCCTCGATCTGGAATCTGGGCTTGGGCAGGTTATATGGGAAATCGATGCCGGCATTCTTGTATGCGTCGACAGACGCCAGTTTCGCCCTGAGGGTGGTCTTATCTTCCTTGCCGACAGAAACCAGTTCAATCTCTGCCTTCAGCGGTTGACCCAAGGAGGAAGTGACATTGATGCCCCCCAACCCGGCCGCACTGGCGATGGAATAACCCGCCACGCAGGCAATGTAAATTAAGGCTTTAAGAATTGATTTCAGCACGCCGCCACCCTTTTATTTTCCCAGACGTTATTCAGATTAACATCATAGGGTTAGTGATGCAAGCTCACTTTTCCCTTAAGTTCATGCGTTAACCGCCAGTAAAAAACCGGATTTACCTCGTCAAACTATTTCCCCAGCAAGATGCGCAACATACGGCGCAACGGCTCGGCAGCTCCCCACAGCAACTGGTCGCCACAAACGAAAGCGCTCAGGTATTCCGGTCCCAGTTCCATCTTGCGCACGCGCCCGACGGCCACATCCAGCTTGCCGGTGACAGCCACCGGGGTCAGCTCGCGCACCGAGAGCTCGCGCTGGTTCGGCACGAACTTGACCCACGGATTGCCCGCCTTGATGAGCGCCTCGATCTCGTGCAGCGGCACGTCCTTGTTCAGCTTGATCGTCAACGCCAGGCTGTGGCAACGCATCGCACCGATGCGTACGCACAAGCCATCCACCGGAATGCGCCGGCTGGTACCCAGTATCTTGTTGACCTCGGCCTGCCCCTTCCACTCTTCCTTGGATTGGCCGTTATCGAGTTGCTTGTCGATCCAGGGAATCAAGCTGCCGGCCAGCGGTGCGCCGAAATTCTCCGTTGGCATATCGGGCGAACGGAGTTTCTCGGCCAGCCGGCGATCGATTTCCAGAATCGCCGATTTCGGATCGGCCAGCAAGTCCGCTACCGATGCATGGGCCACGCCCATCTGGTTCAGCAACTCGCGCATGTTCTGCGCGCCCGCACCGGAAGCCGCCTGATAGGTCATCGAAGAAACCCACTCCACCAGCCCCGCATGGAACAAGCCGCCCAGCCCCATCAGCAGGATGCTGTTGGTGCAGTTGCCGCCGATGAAGTTCTTGCCGCCGCTCGCCAGCGACTTCCTGATGAGATCGAGATTCACCGGATCGAGGATGATCACCGCATCCTTCTCCATGCGCAGCGTGGAAGCCGCGTCGATCCAGTAGCCCTGCCAGCCGGCCGCGCGCAGCCTGGGGAACATCTCGGTGGTGTAGTCCCCACCCTGGCAGGAGATGATGGTATCCATCGCCTTTAGCTCGTTGATGTCCATCGCATCCTTCAACGGCACCCCCTTGCCTTCCGCAGGCGCAGCACCGCCGACATTGGATGTGGTAAAGAACACCGCATCTATCAGGTCGAAATCCTTCTCTTCACGCATGCGCTGCATGAGCACCGAGCCCACCATGCCGCGCCAGCCGATCAAACCAACTTTCATAATTCTCTCCATAGGGCGGGTTAACGTAGCGCAACCCGCCAAGCAATCGTTGGGTTCGCCACCAGCCAAACCCAATCCACATTCATCCTAAAGCGCTGCGACCACCGCATCGCCCATGGCAACACAACCGACCTTGCGCATGCCGTCCTGATAGATGTCACCGGTGCGTATGCCTTGCTGCAACACCTTGCGCACCGCATTCTCGATGCGCTGCGCGTTCGCTTCGTCGCCGAAGGTGTAACGCAGCATCATCGCCACCGACAGGATGGTCGCCAGCGGATTGGCGACATCCTTGCCGGCGATGTCCGGGGCGGAGCCGTGACAGGGTTCGTACAGGCCCTTGTTGTTTGCATCCAGCGACGCCGACGGCAGCATGCCGATAGAACCGGTCAGCATCGATGCCTCATCCGACAGGATGTCACCGAAAATATTGCCTGTCAGGATCACATCAAACTGCTTGGGTGCGCGCACCAGCTGCATCGCGGCATTGTCCACGTACATGTGCGACAGCTCGACCTGCGGATACTCCTTTGCCACCTCGGTCACGATCTCGCGCCAGAACATGCTGGTGTCGAGTACGTTGGCCTTGTCCACCGAGCACATCTTTTTATTGCGCTTCATCGCGATCTGGAAACCGACATGCGCAACGCGCCGAATCTCCGATTCGCTGTAGTGCATGGTGTCGAACCCCTGGCGCTCGCCGCTCTCCAGCGTTCGGATGCCGCGCGGCTGGCCGAAATAGATATCGCCGGTCAGTTCGCGCAGGATCATGATATCCAATCCGGACACCAGTTCCGGTTTCAGGCTGGAAGAGTTGACCAGTTCCGGATACACCAGCGCCGGACGCAGGTTGGCGAACAGGCCCAAACCCTTGCGGATGCGCAACAGGCCTTGCTCCGGACGCATGGGCCGCGGCAGCGTATCGTATTGATAACCGCCCACGGCCCCCAGCAGCACTGCATCGGATTCCATGGACAGCTTCAGCGTCGCATCCGGCAACGGATCCTTCGCCGCGTCGTAACCGGCGCCGCCGATATGCGCATGCTCCATCTCGATCTTCAGGCCGTCGCTGCGCAAAGTTTCCAGCACCTTCACTGCTTGCGCAACGATCTCGGGGCCGATGCCGTCACCCGGCAGAACTGCGATCTTCATACTCTCTTCCAGTCAAAATGAAATTTTATTATGCAAACAGCCACGGCTGCGCCGCGCGGTGTTTCGCCTCGAACGCCTTGATGTCTTCCACATGCTGCAAGGTCAGGCCGATGTCGTCCAGACCGTTCAGCAAACAGTGCTTGCGAAACGCATCCACCTCGAACTTGTATACAGTGCCGTCCGGCGCAGTGATTGCCTGCAGCCCAAGATCCACCTTCAGCTTGTAGCCGACATTGGCCTCCACGGCCTTGAACAACGCATCCACCTTGTCCGCATCCAGCCTGATCGGCAACAAACCGTTCTTGAAACAGTTGTTGAAGAAGATGTCGGCGAAGCTCGGCGCGATGATGACGCGGAAGCCGTAGTCCTCCAGCGCCCACGGCGCATGTTCGCGCGAGGAGCCGCAACCGAAGTTCTCGCGCACCAGCAGTATCTGCGCACCCTGGTAGCGCGGCTGGTTCAGCACGAACTCCTTGTTCAACGGGCGCTTGCCGTTGTCCATACCCGGCTCGCCATGATCGAGATAACGCCACTCGTCGAACGCGTTCGGACCGAAACCGGAACGCTTGATGGATTTCAGGAACTGCTTGGGGATGATCGCATCGGTATCCACGTTGGCCCTGTCCAGGGGCACGACCAGACCATCGAGCAATTCGAATTTACGCATCACTTGCTCTCTTTCTCTAATTTCTCGCCGCCTTTTTGCATTTTTTTGCCGACCCAGTCACCGGCCTTCTTGAGGCCCTTGATGGTCGCATCCGCGCCTTTTTCGATACCGCGCCCGGCAGCCTCGCCGCCTTTTTTCACGCCATCGCCAATCTTCTTCGGCAAGCTCTTCTCTTCTTCAGCCATTGCACCTTGAACCATCAGCAGCAACGCCAGCAACACGAATGTCCGTTTCATCGCTCACTCCTTGCTTACATCAATGAAATGCCCGGCGATGGCCGCGGCAGCGGCCATCGCCGGACTCACCAGGTGCGTGCGCCCGCCCTGTCCCTGGCGGCCTTCGAAGTTGCGGTTGGATGTCGCCGCACAGCGTTCGCCGGGCTCGAGACGGTCGTCGTTCATCGCCAGGCACATCGAACAGCCCGGGTCGCGCCATTCGAAGCCGGCCTCGATGAACACCTTGTCCAGCCCTTCCTTCTCCGCTTGCGCCTTCACCAGGCCGGAACCGGGCACCACCATCGCCAGCTTCACGTTGGCGGCCACTTTCCTGCCCCTGGCCACGGCCGCCGCCGCGCGCATATCCTCGATGCGGCCGTTGGTGCAGGAGCCGATGAACACCTTGTCGATCCTGATCTCGCCGATCGGCGTATTCGCTTTCAGATCCATGTAGGCCAGCGCACGCTCCCAGTCGCTGCGCCTCACCGCGTCCGGCGCGGATGCCGGGTCCGGCACGCGCCCATCGATGGACGTCACCATCTCGGGCGACGTTCCCCAGGTCACCTGCGGCCGTATGCCGGCGGCATCAAGCTCCACCACCGCATCGAATTGCGCACCCGCATCCGAATGCAGAGTGCGCCAATACGCCACCGCCTTGTCCCATTGCTCGCCCTGCGGCGCGAACGGACGGCCCTTGATGTAAGCCAGGGTCGTCTCGTCCGCCGCCACCATGCCCGCGCGCGCGCCCGCCTCGATCGCCATGTTGCACAAGGTCATGCGCCCTTCCATGCTCAAGGCACGGATCGCGCTGCCCGCGAATTCGATGGCATAACCCGTCCCTCCAGCCGTTCCGATCGTGCCGATCACCGCGAGCGCGACATCCTTGGCGGTCACTCCTTTGCCCAGGGCGCCTTCCACCTTGACCAGCATGGCCTTCGATTTCTTCGCCACCAGGCATTGCGTCGCCATCACATGCTCGACTTCAGAAGTGCCGATACCGTGCGCCAGGGCAGCGAATGCCCCGTGCGTACTGGTATGCGAGTCGCCGCACACCACCGTCATGCCCGGCAACGTCGCCCCCTGTTCCGGGCCGATCACATGCACGATGCCTTGCCGGATATCGTTCATTTTGAATTCGACCACGCCGAATTCGGCACAATTCGCGTCCAGCGTCTCCACCTGGATGCGCGAAATCGGATCGGCGATGCCCGCCGCACGATGGGTGGTCGGCACATTATGGTCCGGAACGGCCAGCATGGATCCGGTACGCCAAGGTTTGCGTCGCGCCAGTTTCAGCCCTTCGAATGCTTGCGGGCTGGTTACTTCATGCACCAGATGGCGGTCGATATAGATCAGTGCCGTGCCGTCGGCTTCCTGCCGCACCACGTGGGAGTCCCAGAGTTTGTCGTACAGCGTTTTTGCGTTCATTTCCACACCTCGATTGAGCGCGCAATTATGCCACAGCAGCGGCCCCGCCCCAAACTGCGCCGTTCCGTCGCGGGCATATACGGGCAGGCAATCGCCTGAAGCGCAGCGGCACTTTGGCCGCAAACCCCAAAGCAATCCCTTCCCGGAACTTCAGTTTCCATCCAGCAAGCTATGCCGCCTGCCTTTGGATATTTCCTTGCAGGGACGAACCGGCCCGATTGATACCGCTCACCAGCGCCCTGATCGAGGCGGTCACGATATTGGCGTCCACTCCCACGCCATAACACGCGGCCCCGCCCTCCGCATTCGCCACCTCCATGAAGGCACAGGCACGCGCATCGCCCGCCTCCCTGCTCGCGCTCATTGAGCGTTCCTCATAGCTGCGGACCTGGACGTCGATGCCGGCGCTTTGCAGAGCGTGGACCGCCGCATCGATGGGGCCGTTCCCTTCGCCCGTCAGCAAGTGCGACGTACCGCGAATCTCCACGTTCAGCCGTATGCCTTGCGCCGCACCATGCTCGAATAGGTGATGCTCCCTGTAGCGCACGGGCTCCGAGGTTTCGAAATAGGTCGTCGAGAACAGTTGCCATATCTCCGCGGCGCTGATCTCCCCGCCATGGCTGTCGGCATGCTGTTGCACGACGCCGGAGAACTCGACCTGCAGGCGGCGCGGCATGACGATCCCGTATTCCGTTTCCAGCAAGTAAGCGATGCCGCCCTTGCCGGACTGGCTGTTCACCCGGATCACCGAATCGTAGTTACGCCCGACGTCCTTCGGATCGACGGGAAGATAGGGCACATTCCAGAACGCGCCCGGTTGCTGGGCGGCAAAGCCCTTCTTGATCGCATCCTGGTGCGAGCCCGAGAAGGCGGTGAACACCAGGTCGCCTACATAAGGATGGCGCGGATGTATGGGCAACTGGTTGCAATGCTCGACCGTGCGCGCGACAGCATTGATATCCGAGAAGTCCAGGCCGGGGGCGACGCCCTGGGTATGGAGATTCAGGGCCAGCGTCACGATATCCACGTTGCCGGTGCGTTCCCCGTTGCCGAAAAGACATCCCTCGACGCGGTCCGCGCCCGCCATCAGGCCAAGCTCGGCGGACGCCACGGCAGTCCCACGGTCGTTATGCGTGTGCAGACTGAGCACGATGCTCTCGCGCCGCGCAAGATGGCGGTGCATCCATTCGATCTGGTCCGCGTAGACGTTGGGGGTGGCCACCTCGACGGTGGTGGGAAGATTGATGATCACCTTGTTGTCCGGCGTCG
>JAJZUH010000053.1 GCA_021847165.1 Pseudomonadota bacterium | reverse complement strand
GCATCTTGCGCTCGGCCGGGCCGGTGATCTCGACGCGCCTGTCCTGCAGCTCGTCCGGCACCGGCGCGATGGTCCAGTCGCCGTTGCGCACGGCGGCGGTCTCGGCCAGGAAATCGGGGTTCTTGCCGGCATCCAGTTCCGCCTGGCGCTGTGCGCGCCGTTCCAGCAGCGATTGCCGCACCGGCTCGAACTTGCGCGCCAGCCCGGCGATGAAGGCCAATGCTTCCGGCGTGAGAATAGCGGCTTGCTCCGGGAGCGCCGGGGCCTTGATTTCAATTCCTGCGGGGTGTGCCATGTTCGCCTCCTCGTTGAAAACTGCGTCAGGCGACGCGATTGTCGGGTGCGCCGGCCATGAACGCCTCGATGTTGTCGATGAGCTGGTCGGCCAGCGTCTGCATCGCCGCCCTGCCGGACCAGGCGATGTGCGGCGTCAGGATGAAGTTGGGCAGGTCCAGGTCGAGCAGCGGGTGTCCGCCGCTCGGCGGTTCCTTGCCCAGCACATCGAAGCCCGCGCCGGCGATGCGGCCTGAACGCAGGGCGTCGTGCAGGGCCGTCTCGTCCACCAGGCCGCCGCGCGCGGTATTGATCAGCAGGGCCTGCGCTTTCATCACGGCGAATTCGGCCGCGCCGATCAGGTTGCGGGTCTGTTCCTTCAGCGGCAGGTGCAAGGTGATCGCGTCGCTTTCGCGCAGCACCGTGTCGAACGCAGTGTAGCCCGGCCTGACCTCACCGGCACCCTTGTGCTCGGCGTACAGCACGCGCATGCCGAATGCCGCCGCGATCTGTCCCACCGACCTGCCGATCGCACCGCGACCGACGATGCCCAGCGTGCTGCCGTGCAGGTCATACACCGGGTGGGTGAACAGGCAGAACTGCGCGGATCTCTGCCACTCGCCGTTGCGCACGTCGGCGCGGAACGCCAGCAGGTTGCGGCGCAACGCCAGCAGCAGCATGAACACATGCTCGGGCACGGTGTGCACCGAGTAGTTGCGGATGTTGGACACCACGATGCCGCGCTCGCGGCAATAGTCGATATCGACGTTGTCGGTGCCGGTCGCGGCGATGGCAACCATCTTCAGCCCGGGCAATTGCTGCAGCGCCTCGCGGCGCAACGGCACCTTGTTGGTGATGGCGATGGTCGCATCCTGCAGCCGCGCCACCACCTGCTCCGCCGTCGTGGCCGCGTGCGTCTCCCACCGATGCGCAAAGGCCGGGCGACGCACATCGGCGATGATGGTGGCCGCATCGAGGAACACGATCTTTTCCATGATCTCAGTGACCGCCCATGCCGGACATGCGTTCGATGACCTTCACCACGGCAGCGGAATCCAGGCTGGTGTCGCCGGTGCCCATGAGCGCGTTCAGGTGCTGGGTGACCAGCGCGGCGGCCGGCAGCGCGATGCCCAGCTGGTGCGCGGTCTCCATGACGATGCGCATGTCCTTCTGGTGCAGGCCGACCTTGAAGCCGGGCTTGAAGTCGTTGTCCAGCATGCGCTTGCCGTGCACTTCCATGATCTTGCTGCCGGCGAATCCGCCCATCAGCGCCTCGCGCACCTTGGCCGGATCGGCGCCGTTCCTGCGCGCGAAGGTCAGGGCTTCGGCCACCGCCTCGATGGTCACCGCCACCACGATCTGGTTGCACGCCTTCGCCACCTGCCCGGCGCCGCTGTCGCCGATATGCACGATGTTCTTGCCCATGCATTCGAACAGCGGCCTGACGCGCTCGAACACCTGGGGCTTGCCGCCCACCATGATGGACAGGGTGCCGTTGATCGCGCCGGTCTCGCCGCCGGAAACCGGCGCATCCAGCATCTCGATGCCTTGCTGCACCAGCCGTTCGGCGAACGCCTTGGTGGCGGTGGGCGAAATGGTGCTCATGTCGACGATCACCGTGCCCGGGCGTGCCTGGCTGGCAATGCCCTGCGTGCCGAAGATCACGCTCTCCACGTCCGGCGTGTCCGACACGATGGTGAAGATCACGTCGGCATGGCGTGCCACGTCGGCAGCGGTGGCACAGGCGGTCGCGCCCGCTGCCACGAGCGGCTGCGTGGCAGCGGGACGCCGTGCATAGACCCACAGCTTGTGCCCGCCTTTCATCAGATTGAGTGCCATGGGGGCGCCCATGATGCCGGGGCCGATGAATCCAACGTTGATAGTCATGAGTGTCTCCCGTGTAACAAGTCTTGAATCTTCAGTGCATCAGCCAGGCCATCGCCGGCAAGGAAAACCAGTACAGCACCGTGGTCCAGCCTATCATCAATGCCGCCGCCTCGGTATCCAGATGGAAGCGGTCGGACAGGATCAGCGCCGACATCATGGTCGGCATGCCCGCCTCGATCACCGCAGCCTGCTGCGGTTCCGCGGTCTGCGCGTACAGCAGCGAGGCGGCGACCGCCACCAGCAGCGGCATCAGCCCGATCTTCACCGCGGCCACGCCCAGGATCGCCATGCGCGGTTTCAGGTTGCGCCACGGAATGGACAGTCCCAGCACGAACATCGTCACCGGAATGGTCGCCTGCCCGATCAGGCGCGCGGCGTGGATGAGCGGCTCGAACACGAATCCGCTCAGCTGCAGCAGTGCGCCGGCGATGAACGCCCAGATCGGCGGAATGCCCATCATCAGGCGCCAGATCGGCGGATGCAGCCTGGCCGATTCGGGCGGCCCCAGCCGGGTGCATATCCACACGCCCAGGCTCCACATGATCGGCATGGTCATCAGCATGTCGTTGAACGCGGCATAGCGCGACGCTTCCGCACCGTAGAAATAGACCAGCACCGGCACGCCGACGAAAAAGGTGTTGCCGAACATGCCGCTCACCGTCAACGCCGCGCGGGTGCCGTTGTGCATGCCGCGCCCCAGCGGCGAACGATACAGCAGCAGGTAGAGCACGGCGCCCGCCAGCAGCGTGCCGATGCCGACCAGCAGCGGCACCGAAAGCAGCTCCGGCGTGATCGGCGTGGTGGCGGCGATGGAGAACAGGATGGCCGGGTAGAACAGGTTCAGCACCAGGCGGTTGAGCTGGATGCGCAGCGTCTTGCCGGAGATCTCCCTGAAATACGCCGGCCAGACCGCGCCGGCCCCGACCAGGATGGAGATCGGCAGCATCACCTCGATCGCCAGCTTGGACAGATGATTCAGGTTCATGGCGTGCTCGCTCCGTCCGCGGTCAGCCCAGCGTCGGCATCACCAGGGTGGAGACGTTCTTTTCCGCCACCTCGGGCCAGCGCGAAGTGATGGCCTTGGTGCGGGTGTAGAAGTACACGCCTTCCATGCCGTGCATGTGCAGGTCGCCAAACAGCGAAGCCTTCCAGCCGCCGAAGGAGAAGAACGCCATCGGCACCGGGATCGGCACGTTGATGCCGACCATGCCGACTTCGATCTCGTTCTGGAAGCGGCGCGCCGCCGCGCCCGAGGCGGTGAAGATGGCGGTGCCGTTCGCGTACGGATTGCTGTTCACCAGCGCGATCGCCTCGTCCAGGCTGGCGACGCGCAGCACGATCAGCACCGGGCCGAATATCTCTTCGCGGTAGATCGTCATGCCGGTGTCGACGTTGTCGAACAGGGTCGGGCCGACGAAGTAGCCATGCTCGTGGCCGTCCACCCTGATGCCGCGCCCGTCGGTCACCAGCCTGGCGCCTTGCGCCACGCCGCTGTCGATATAGCCGACGATCTTGTCGCGGTGCTGGGCCGAGATCACCGGCCCCATGTCCACGCCTTTGCGGTCGCCGGGGCCGACCACCAGTTTCTCCGCCTTTTCCTTCAGCCTGGCCACCAGCGCATCGGCGACTGCGCCGACCGCGACCACGGTGGAGATCGCCATGCAGCGTTCGCCGGCGGAACCGTAGGCGGCGCCCATGATGGCATCGGCGGTGAATTCCAGCGGCGCATCGGGCATCACCACCGCATGGTTCTTGGCCCCGCCCAGCGCCTGCACGCGCTTGCCGTGACGCGCGGCGGTCTCGTAGATGTATTTCGCGATCGGCGTCGAACCGACGAAGGACACCGCGCGCACATCGGGATGCACGAGCAGCGCGTCCACCGCTTCCTTGTCGCCGGGCACCACGTTGAACACGCCGTCGGGCAAGCCGGCTTCCTTCAGCAGTTCTCCCATGCGCAGGCTGCAGGACGGCACTTTCTCGGACGGCTTGAGGATGAAGGTGTTGCCGCAGGCGATGGCGATGGGGAACATCCACATCGGCACCATCGCGGGGAAGTTGAACGGCGTGATGCCGGTGCACACGCCGATGGGTTGCAGCATGGAATGGCAATCGACGCCGCGCCCGACGTTCTCGGCATGCTCGCCCTTGAGCAGGTGCGGCGCGCCGACCGCGAACTCGACCACTTCGATGCCGCGCTGCACCGAGCCGGCCGCGTCTTCCAGCGTCTTGCCGTGCTCTTCGCTCGCCAGTTGCGCCAGTTCGGCGCGATGGGTCTCCAGCAGTTCGCGGAACCTGTTCAGGATGCGGCTGCGGCGCAACGGCGGCGTGTCGCGCCAGGCCGGGAAGGCGGCTTTCGCGGCGGCGACCGCCCGCTCCACATCGGCATGATTGGCCAGCGGCACCTGGCGTATCGCCTCGCCCCTGGCCGGGTTGGTCACGTCCGCCAGGCGCCCGCCCGAGCTCGGTACATGTTGACCGTTGATCCATAGTGATAAGGTTTGCTTGGCCATTTCGTCCTCCAGATAAATTGTGTGATGCCGGTGCGGCGACCGCGATGCGGCGGCGATGGATGGTGCGGTCCGGTTCAGGGATGGGACGGCCGAAACCGGCCGCCCCCGACTCCTGCAACGGCAACGGATGGCGCGGCTAGTGCGACGCCCCCAGATAGGCGGCCTTGACCGCCGGATCGTCCTTCAGCTGTTGCGCCGGGCCGTGACAGGCGATGCGGCCGTTCTCCAGCACGTAGCCGTAGTCGGCGACTTCCAGCGCGGCGGCGGCGAACTGCTCGACCAGCAGCATGGTGATGCCGCGCCCTTTCAGCTCGGCGATGATGCGGAACACCTCGTTCACCAGCAGCGGGGCCAGGCCCATGGACGGCTCGTCCAGCAGCAGCACTTCCGGGTTGAGCATCAGCGCGCGCCCCATGGCGAGCATCTGCTGTTCGCCGCCGGAAAGCGTGCCGGCCTGCTGGCCGGCGCGTTCCTTCAGGCGCGGGAACAGTTCGAACACGCGCGCCAGGTCGCCCTGCACATCGCCGCGTTCGCGGCCGAAGGTCAGGCGCGGAAAGGCGCCCAGCAACAGGTTGTCGGTCACCGACAGGGTGGCGAACACGCGCCGCCCCTCGGGCGAATGGGCCAGCCCGGCGCGGGCGATCTTGTTGGAGGTCAGGCCGGTGATGTTCTTGCCGTTCAGGCTGATGCTTCCGCCGGATGGCTTGATCATGCCGGAAACCGCGCGCATGGTGGTGGTCTTGCCCGCACCGTTGGAACCGATGAGGGTGACCACCTTGCCTTTCGGCACCTCGAGCGAGATGTCGTGCAACACTTCCACTTTGCCGTAGGCTGCATGTAAATTCTGTATCTGTAACATCGCTAACTCCTCACGCTGCCTTGGCGCTGCCGCCAAGATAGGCTTCGATGACTTTTTCATCGGACTGGACTGCCGCCGGGGTGCCTTCCGCGATCTTCTGGCCGAAGTCGAGCACCGTCACGGTATCGCAGATGCTCATCACCACGTCCATGTGGTGCTCGATCAGGATGACGGTGATGCCATGGCTGCGGATCTTCTCGATCATCGAGATCAGTTCCTTGATGTCGGGCGCGGTCAGGCCGGCAGCCGGCTCATCCAGCAGCAGCAGGCTCGGATTCAGCGCCAGCGCGCGGGCGATCTCCAGCAGGCGCTGCTTGCCGTACGGCAGGTTGCGCGCCTCCTCGTTGGCGAGATCGGCCAGGCCGACGAACTGCAGCAGGCTGGCGGCACGCACTTCCGCCGAGTTCTTTTCCTTGCGGCAACGCGGGGTCTGGAACACCACGTCGATCAGGCTGTGACGGAACGTGTGGTGCAGGCCGACCAGCACGTTCTCGATGGCGGTCATCTCGCCGAACAGCTGCACGTTCTGGAAGGTGCGCGCGATGCCCTCTCCGGCGATCGACGAGGGCGTCGTGCCGGTGATGATCTTGCCGTTGAACTCGATCTCGCCGGCGGTCGGGTTGTAGATGCCGGTCAGCACGTTCATGGTGGTGCTCTTGCCCGAGCCGTTGGGGCCGATCAGGCCGTGCACCGAGCCCTTTTTGATCTGCAGGTTGACGTCGTTCAACGCCTTCAGGCCGCCGAACTGCATCACGATGTTGCGCGCCTCGAGCAGGAAGCCGTTGGAAGTGACCGGATGGTCAGGCACGGCCCAGACATGCTGCTTGTCGCCGTGTTCCAGTATCTGCACATGGCGATGTATCCACTGCGGCCTGAAGCGCACCACGATGCCGCGCACGAAGCCCATGATGCCGTTCGGCAGGTAATACACCACGAACAGGATCATCACGCCGAAGATCGTCAGGCGATGCTCGGAGATGTCGTTGATGAAGAATCCCGACACCGCCAGCGAGATGGTGACGATCAGCGGCAGTACGAGTTGCCGGATGCTGCGGATGCGCGCGGTGACGGCATAAGCGGAATACATCACCGTGATGACCGCGATGCCGATGGATATCTTGCGGAACAGATCGATGTCGGACAGCACGTTCGGCAGCATCACCACGATGATGGCCCCCAGGATCGGCCCGGTCCGCGTCTTGCGCCCGCCCATGATCACGGCCAGCAGGAACAGGATCGTCAGTTCGAAGTTGTAGGTGTTGGGGGAGATGTATTCCTCGGAATACGTGAACAGGCTGCCCGCCAGGCCGGCCATGCCCGCGCTCAGCACGAAGGCGTAGACCTTGTAGGCGTACACGCTGACACCCATGCAGTCCGATGCGATCGGGCTGTCGTGCAGGGCTTCGAAGGCGCGCCCCAGATGCGACTTGAGTATGCGCTGCACGACGAACAGGGCCAGCACCAGCGCGACCAGCACGATGTAGTAATAGTCCGTGCCGGTGACCTGGTGGCCGAACCAGACCGGCTTGCGCACCGACAGCCCGAGCGGGCCGTTGGTGAGGAAGGTCATCTCGTTGATCAGGATCTGGATGATGGTGCCGAACGCCAGGGTCACCATCGCCAGATACGGTCCGTTCACGCGCAAAGCCGGCAGGGCGAGGATGGCGCCGAACAGGCCGGTGACGAGGATGCTCGCGGGCACCGCCAGCAGGAACGGCACCGCCAGCTGGAAATGCAGCACCCCGGCGGTATAGGAACCGATGCCGAACAGGGCGGCATGGCCGAGCGAAACTTCGCCCACATAGCCCACCACGATGTCCAGGCCCAGCAGCAGGATCGCGTAGATGCCTATCACCACCATCAGATGGATGTAGTAGGGATTCGGCCATAGCGTCGGCAGCGCTGCGGCGGCCGCAATGGCAAGAACGATGGAAATATTTTTGACCGCGCTCATGCTATACCTTTTTGATGACAGATTTGCCGAACATGCCGGCCGGTTTGATCGCCAGTACCAGCAACAGCAGCAACAATCCCGGCACATCCTTGTAGCCGGTCGAAACGTAGTACCCGGTGGTGGTCTCGGCGATGCCCAGGATCAGGCCGCCCACGATCACGCCCATGCCGCTGTTCAGGCCGCCGATGATGGCCACCGCAAAAGCCTTGAGGCCGAGCACCACGCCCATGGTGGCGCCGGTGAGCGTCAGCGGCGCCACCAGCACGCCGGCGAAGGCCGCGGTCATCGAGCTCAGCGCGTAGGAGAACGTGATCACCATGCCGGTGTTGATCCCCATCAGTCCGGCGGCATCGCGGTCGTTGGAAGTGGCCACCACGGCCTTGCCGTAGATGGATTTGCGGTTGAACAGCTCGACGGCGAGCATGATCGCCAGCGCGCCCACCACCACCAGTATCTCCATCGGCAGCACGCGGATGCCCATGAACTGCAGCGGCTCCGTCGGCAGCGGCGACGGGAAGGTGATGTCGTCATGTCCCCAGATGTTCTCGGCGACGTTCTTGAAAATGATGGCCAGCGAGATCGTGGTCATGATCCAGCCGAACTCGGATTTGGTCTTGATCGCGGGCTGCACGCCCACGCGTTCCACAAAGATGCCCTGCAAGGCACCGAACACCAGCACCAGCGGGATCATCAGCCAGTAGCTCATGTGCCCGACCAGCGTGAGGCCGACCAGCGCGCCCAGCATCAATGCCTCGCCCTGGCCGAAGTTCAGCGTTCCCGAGGTGGCGAAAGTCAGCTGATAGCCGAATGCGATCAGCGCGTAGATCATCCCGAGGGCGATACCGCTGACGATGAGTTGTGCGAGGATTTCCATATGAAGTGCTCCATCCGTTTGCAATTTGGGCCGGGGAAAACCCGGCCCAAACGCGAATTACCAAGTCATTGCACCGGCACCAGTTACTTCTTGGCCTTGCCCGATGCTTTTTCGCGCACCGCGTTGGCCTTGTCGGCGGCGTTGGCGTATACCACATGGCCATCCTTGACCTGCCCCATCACCACCATGTTCATGGTGATGGCTTCGTGATCGTCATGCGTATAAGGATGATCGTACGTGGTCACGACGCCGTCGACCTTCTCCTGCAGGTTCTCCAGCGCCTGGCGGATCTTCACGCCATCGGTATCCCCCGCCTGCTTGATGGCCGCAGCCAGGATGTACATCGAGTCGTAGCCCTGGGCTGCCGATACCGGCGAAGGGATGCGGCCATTCGGCGGATTGTAGGCCTGCTGGTACGCTGCGATGAAGGCCTTGCGCTTGGGCGTGTTCGGCTCCTGGATGAAGGTCTGCGGCATGCGTGCGCCTTCGCCATTCTTGCCGGCGTTGTCGATGAAGTTGGCCATGGACAATGTCCAGCTGCCGATCATCGGCACCTTCCAGCCCAGCTTCTCCATGCCGTTTGCGATCTGCGCCAGCTCGGGTCCGATGGCGTAGGTCAGGATCGCCTGTGCGCCGGCCTCCTTGGCCTTGAGCAGCTGCGCGGTCATGTCCACGTCCTTGACGTTGAACTTCTCCACCGCGACCGGCTTGATGTTCTTGGCTGCCAGCGCTTTTTCCAGGTCTTCGCGGCCCAGCTGACCATAGTTGGTGGAATCGGCCAGGATCGCGACCTTGGTGTACTTGTTAACGTCGATGGCTTCCCGCACGATCATCGCAGACTGGATGGTGTCGTTGGCGGCATTGCGGAAGATGTAGTTATCGGGAAACTCCGGTGGCAGGAACTGCTTGGTCACCAGCGAACCGGTGGAAACGTTGTTGATCACCGGGATTTTGGCTTCCTCGTAGAAGCGCTGCGAGGCCAGCGAAACGCCGGTGTTGATGTAGCCCACCGTGGCGACGACGTGCTCCTTGTTGATCAGTTCCTGCGCCACTTGCACGCCGCGGTCGTTCTGAGCCTGGTCATCGCGCTCGACCAGCTCGATCTTGCGCCCGAGGATGCCGCCCTTGGCGTTGATCTCGGCAGCCGCCAGCCTGACGCCGTCGCGCATGGAAGCGCCCATCGGGCTGGAGCCGCCGGTGTAAGGACCGGAAACGCCGATCTTGATCGAATCGGCAGCGAACGCGCTGCAGGATGCTGCAAACGCCAGTACGGCGACTACGGGCATTGTTCTAATGTTCATATATCTCTCCCTGGATAAGGTTGATCAAAACAGCTCGGGCTCGAAAACACCTACTCACAACAAAAGCCGACTCATGAAAGCATACTATCCTTACTGCAAAATTACTGACACCGCTCAACGCTGATGGCCGGTCAGCCTGCCATAGGCCGTCGCTACCGCATGGTCGTCCCCGACATTGCCCGGAAAAATAACCACGGGAAGATCAGGGTAACGCGGATGATCGGGCGGACAGCATACTACCGAACACCCCGGCAGTATCTGCCCGACCACGCGCGAGGTGCGCAGGGCCAGCCCCGAACTCAGCACGTCGTTGGAGGTGATGCCGCCCTTGCTGATCAGGAAGCCCAGCGTCCGCGGCAGATTGCGCACCACATCCATCAGGAATGCCGACACCATCTCGCCGAACGCCAGCCGCGCCGCCTGGTCGGGAAACACCTTTTCCAGGCGGCTGGTAAATACCACCGGGGTGAATCCCGCCGCGTGGCTCTGCTCGCACAGCCGCACGATCTCCGCCAATAGCATATCGCGCTTGGCGGGCAACAGCTCGACGCTCACCTCGATGGGCGTCACCCCGGGCATCTTCAGCAATTGTTCGAGCTGCTGGGTGGTTTTCCTGACGTGCGAACCGACGATGACCGCGCCCGGCTTGCCGCCGCGCACATAACGCGCCATATCCTGGGCCGCTACCGGTTGCGCCGGCAACCCTGCCAGGGCAGTCAGCAGACTGGCCGCGCTGCGGAACAGGAAGCGCTTGCCCTGGCCGGCCGCCAGGCGCAACTGCGCGGCAAAATGATTCAGGTCGCCCTGGGTTTCGGCATCCACGACGCAGCACGCATTGCCATGCAATTGCATCAGGCGCGGCAGGCTGTCGCCGCGCACGTCCGCCAGCAGGAAGCGCTCGACCTGTGCGGCCCGGATGCGCCCGGCGGTCTTCTCCTCGACGTAGTCGGGCAGATAGCTGTGGCGATAGCCGAACACCGAATCGCGCGCGAACTCGGTCTCGTGTACCGGCACCGGCTGGCCCTGCACCATCAGGTAATGCACGCTGTCGCGCGTGACGCGCCCGCCCTCGAAGAATGCGGGCACCAGGAAGTGCGCATCGAACGGCCCCAGCTCTTCCGCGATCACATCGGTCTCCACCGGGTAGTGGCCGCGCAGCGTCGAATCCGAACGGCTGACCAGGATGGGGTTGATGTCGCGCCCGCCCTGCTTCAGCTCTGCCAGCACCTGCTTCAGGTT
>JAJZUH010000052.1 GCA_021847165.1 Pseudomonadota bacterium | reverse complement strand
TTCGAAGCTGACCTGGTTGAGCGCGCTCGCGTTGCGATGGCCGTGGAATTGCACGCTCAGATCCTGCACGGATACCAGAGGGGCGTTCATGCGGGATACTCCTGTTTTGCTTCCGGATGGCCGGACAAACTGTCGTTCATGTGGCAGGCCACACTGTGGGCGATGTTTTCGCCCACTGCCGCAAGGACCGGCGCCCGCGCCGCGCAGACCGCATGCGCATGGGGACAGCGGTCGCGGAAGCGGCATCCGCCCGGCGGATCGATCGGATTGGGCGGATCGCCGTTGAGGGGCGGCACCCGGGTGCGATGTTCGGGATCCATGGACGGGACGGCGGACAGCAATGCTCGCGTATAGGGATGGGCAGCGTGGCCGTAGATGTCCTCCACCGGCCCGGTCTCCACCACTTCGCCCAGGTACATCACCATCACGTGGTCGCTCAGGTAATGCACCACATGCAGGTCGTGGGAGATGAACAGGTAAGTGAGCTGCCGTTCGGCCTTCAGTTCCTGCAGCAGGTTGAGCACCTGCGCCTGCACCGATTTGTCCAGCGCGGCCACGGCCTCGTCGAGTATCACCATCCTCGGATCGAATGCCAGCGCCCGTGCGATATTCACGCGCTGCCGCTGCCCGCCGGAAAGCTCGTGGGGATAGCGGCTGCCGAACTGGTCGGGCTCCAGGCCGACACGGAAGAGCAGGTCGCGCGTCAGCCGGCCGGCCTCCGTTGCCGTAACGCCGTGGATGCGGGGGCCGTAGGCGACGGTCTCGGCGATGCTGAGCCGCGGATTGAGGGACGCATACGAATCCTGGAACACCATCTGCAGGTTGCGGCGGAATTCCTTGAGCTCGATGCCGCCCAGTTCCGCCACGCCTTCGCCGTCGAAGATCATGCTGCCGTCGTCCGGCGCCATGAGGTGGGCGATGAGGCGGGCCGTCGTGGATTTGCCGCAGCCGGACTCGCCGACGATGCCCAGCGTCTTGCCCTTGGGCACGGAAAAACTCACACCGTCTACGGCATGCACGAATCTGCGCTTGCGCTCCAGCAGGCCGCCGCGCACGGGGAAATATTTCTTGAGGTCGCGCACGATCAGCAGCGGCTGGGAGGGGCCGCCGCGATCCTGGCTATGGGGTTGAACGAGCGTATTCATCGGCGGATATCCATGGCCGACCGCACGCTGTCTGCCAGCAGATTGAATGCGATCGAGGTGATAAAGATCAGGGCGCCGGGCAAGGCCGCCACCCACGGGTTGGTATAGATGGCCGAGCGCAGCGTGTTGAGCATGAGCCCCCATTCCGGCTCCGGCGGTTTCACGCCGAGGCCGAGGAAGGACAGTCCCGAGGCCAGGATCATGCTGACGCTGAGTAGGCCGGTGGCATACACGAACACCGGCCCTAGCACGTTGCCCAGCACATGGACACGGATGATGGAGAATGCGCCGGCGCCGCTCATGCGGGCGGCCTCGATGTAGTCCAGCTTGCGCACCTGGGTCGTGACGCTCTCCGCCACCCGCACCACCTGGGGGATGAAGATCAGGCTCAGCGCGATCAGGCTGTTGCTCATGCCGGGACCGAGCGCGCCGGAGATGGCCACCGCCAGGAGCACCGAGGGAAAGGCATAGAACACGTCCAGCACGCGCATGATGGCCATGTTCACCGTGCCGCCGACGTAACCCGCGAACAGGCCGATCGCGGTGCCGATGACGAATGCCGCCAGCACCGGGATCACACCCATCAGCAGGGAGATGCGCCCGCCGTACATCAGGCGGGAGACCATGTCGCGGCCCAGTTCGTCGGTGCCCAGCAGATGGCCCTCGCTGCCCATCGGCAACAGGCGGTGCAGCATGCTGCCTTTGTAGGCGTCGTCCGGTGCCAGCCACGGCGCGAACACGGCGGAAAGGATGATCAGCAGCAGGATGGCAGAGATGAACAAGGCCATCGGGTCGCGGCGCAGCTGGTGCCACACCATGGCCCAATAGCTGCGGCTGGGTGTCGCCGCCACGGCGTTTACGGGTAGGACAAGAGAAGCAGGCATATGCAGATTCCTTTCAGCCGCGTCCCATGCGGGGATCGATCAGGGGTTGCAGGATGTCCACGACCAGGTTCAGGACGACGAAGAACATGCACAGCACCAGCAGGGTTCCCTGCAACAGGGGGATATCCCGCTGGAAGATGGCGGTGTTCAGCAGGTAGCCGGTGCCCGGCCAGGCAAAGA
Organism: Pseudomonadota bacterium; assembly: GCA_021847165.1. Lineage (GTDB taxonomy): Bacteria > Pseudomonadota > Gammaproteobacteria > Burkholderiales > Gallionellaceae > Sideroxyarcus. The sequence continues at coordinate 8,817 of JAJZUH010000052.1, read as the reverse complement.
CCGTCTCCACCAGGATGGAGCCGCCCATCAGATAGCCGATCTGCAGGCCGGCCACGGCCAGCACGGTGGGCGCCGTGTTCTTGGCGATATGGCGGAAGACGGCGCGGCCGGACAAACCCCTGGCCCGCAAGGCCACCACGAACTCCTGTTCCAGCATCTCGGCCACCAGCGCCCGCACGGTGCGGGTGATGATGCCCATCGGAATGACCGACAGGGTGAGTGCCGGCAACACCAGGTAACGCAGATGCGCGGCATCCCACATCCATGCGCCCGATCCGTCGGGACCGGCACCCATGGCCGGAAACCAGCCCAGCCAGATCGAGAAGACGATGGTCAGCACCAGTCCCAGCCAGTAGTGCGGAATGCTGACGCCGATGACCGAAACCGCCGTGGCGGCGCGGTCTATCCAGCTGCCGCGGTGGTAACCGGCCAGTGCGCCGAGGATGCAGCCCGCCAGCACGCCGGCGAAGGCGGCAAAGCCCGCGAGCAAGAGCGTGTTGCCGACGGCGCTCAGGACTTCTCCGGCGACCGCGCGACCCGAAGCGATGGACGTGCCCAGATCTCCCTGCACAGCCCGCAGCAGCCACATGCCGTACTGGACGGGTACGGGCCGGTCCAGGCCGTAGGCACTCTTCAATGCCTGGATCACCTCTGCCGGCGCATCGGCAGGGGCGATGGCGTTGAGCGGATCGCCGGGCGCGAGATAGACCAGTATGAAGGACACCACCGTCACGCTCAGGGCGATGGGGATGGCGTACAGCACACGTTTGAAAATATAGGTAAGCATGGGGCGCTCTGTTGAATCGGTCCGAATCGGGTGAAGGCGGTGGCAGTTGCCACGACCTTCACCCGCTCCGGCACGACGGTTTACATACGGAGAGTCGTCAGGTCCTGGAACCAGTGCTGGGCCTGGACGAACTCCTTGACCTTCGGCGAAAGGGCGTGCGGATTCACGTCATGGACCACCCATAACATCAGCGCATCGTCCACCATGATCTCGTGGACCTTGGACAGCAGGCCGTCCTGGGTCCTGGTGTTGAAGGTGGTGCGGATCTTGTCCACCAGCGCGTCGACTTTGGGATTGTTGTAGCCTCCCCAGTTCACGCCGTTGGGCGCCACGTAACGGCTGTCCACGAAGCGGGTGATGCCGTAGAACGGGTCGGCGGTGACGTAACCCAGGTTGATGGCGGTGATTCCCTTGCCGGCATTTATGTCAGCCGCGGCCCCGCTGCGCCAGTGCAGGTAGAGATTCTCCAACTCGACGACCTCGAAGCTGACCTGGATGTTGATCTCGGCCAGGCTCTGCTGGATGAACTCGTTCATGGGCAGCGAGAGCATCTGTCCGGTGCCGCCCTGGGCGATGATCACCTTGGCCACCAGCGGGTGCTCCTTGTTATAGCCGGCCTGGGCCATCAGCGCACGTGCGGCGGCGAGGTCATAGTGGATCTTGAATGCGGGCTTGCCGAACCAGGGGCTGGTGACATCCATCTGTCCGACGGCTGGTGTTGCCAGGCCATTCATCAATTTGACGACGGCGTCGCGGTCGATGGCCAGATTGGCTGCCTTCCTAACGCGGATATCGGTCCAGGGCGAGCCGGGCAGCGTGGAGAAGTGATAGGGCCACACGTGCGGCGTCACGTTCTGCACCAGCTTGAAGCCTGCGCTCTTGAGTTGCGGCACGACATCGGGCGGCGGGGTCTCGATGAGATCCACCTGGCCGTTCAGCAAGGCATTGACCCGCGTCATCGCATCCGGGATCGGCACTAGCACGATGCGGTCGGTCTTGGCCAGGCGCTTCTTGTCCCAATAGTCGCTGTTCTTCACCAGGTCGGCCCGTTCCCTGGGCACCAGCTTGTCCAGCTTGAATGGGCCGGTGCCGGAGGGGTGCATGGCCACCTGGCTCCAGTCCTTGCCCATCTTTTCCCATTGCGCCGGGCTGGAGATCAGGAACCAGGGCAACTGGTACGGGAACAAGGCATCCACTTCCTTGGTGGTGATCTCCACGGCGTAGTCATTCACCTTGCGATAGGAAGCGATGGAAGGGATGCGGGGACGCACCTGCGCGCTTTGCTTGGCATCGAACTGGGGCGATTTGTCGGCCAGTACCTTGTCCAGGTTCCAGATTACCGCATCGGCATTGAATTCCGAACCGTCATGGAATTTCACGCCTTTGCGCAGGGTGAACAGCCACTTTTTGTTGTCCTTGGGGTCCACCTTCCAGCCGGTGGCGAGACCGGGCACCAGTTTGCCCGGACGGTCGCTGATATTGGCCTCCCACGCGATCAGCGGATCGTAGAGGGTATGGCCGGTGAACTGGTAGGCGCCGGCGCCGCGATCCGGCTGGCCGGTGGTGAGGGGGATATCCGCCATCGAGATTCCGTAGCGGGCGACAGTCTCTGCATGCAGGCTGCCGTTGAGGGAAAAAGCCAGCGGCAATACTGCCAGCCATTTGGCCAAGTGCTTGCTGATAGGTTTCATGAACATCTCCAGAGTGATGGGAACGCACTTCGGGAGATTGCATGTAGCGTGCCAAAAACTGGTCTCCGCGAAATGTATTTGATAAGCGATTGTTAAGCCGAAATTAAGCGGGAAATGTTTATTGACGGGAGGAAATGTTTAAGTGCACGGGGACAGGCACCCCGACAATCTTGCATGCAAATGCCCTGTTTTTGAGCGTGGACGGCAGGCATTGTGTCCAAAATGGAGCGTGACAGTCTTGCTCTCCAGTGTTGGGTCTCTGGCACGCATTTTCCCTGCGTTGTCATTGCCTGAGGGGGCTCGACTTCAATTGGACATGGGATGGTATCTTCGGACCGCCCGTGCGGACGGCTCGTTCAGCGGCGCGGCGGTCGCAGTGCGATGACTACGATTGCAACCAAGGCGATGAGGATGAACAGTTCCAGAAACATGCAAATACTCGCTAACGATCCAAGGGTAGTTTGAAGCTGGAAGCTATGCTAGCACGTATGCAATTCATGGATTTGTTGCAGGCATTGCTTGTCGCAGGTTTAACATTTCTATAATATTGGAAATGTAGAATATGCGGCGGAGGTGAAGATGGAGATTGGAATGGCGGTAGAAGCCTTGGCGGCATTGGCGCAAGGGTCGCGATTGTCGATCTTTCGCTTGCTGGTGCGGGCAGGGAAGCAGGGCGTGGCGGCCGGTGCATTGGGGGAAGAGTTGGGTATTCCGCCTGCGACGCTGTCGTTCCACTTGAAGACATTGGCACAGGCCGGGCTGATCAAGCCGCGCACGGAGGGGCGTTATGTCATTTACAGTGCCGATTTTGCCGAGATGAACAAGCTGATCGTCTACCTCACCGAGCATTGCTGTGCAGGCGACGCAGCACAGTGCGCTCCGATCAATAAATGCTGAAACATGAAAAAGGAAGAAGACATGAGTGAAAAGCAGTACAACGTGCTGGTATTGTGCACCGGCAATTCGGCACGCAGCATTCTGGGCGAAGTGCTGTTCAACAATCTGGGCAAGGGCAGATTCAAAGCCTGGAGCGCCGGCAGCAAGCCGGCCGGGCGCGTCAACCCGGGTGCGCTGGAACTGCTGCAACAGCAAGGCTACAGTACCGAAGGACTGCGCAGCAAAAGCTGGGACGAGTTCGCCGCACCCGGCGCACCGGAGTTCGATTTCATCTTCACCGTATGCGATAACGCCGCGGGCGAAGCCTGCCCGGTGTGGCTGGGGCATCCTGCGACGGCGCATTGGGGTATTCCCGACCCGGCGCATGTCGAAGGCGAAGAAGCGCGCCGCGTGGCGTTCAAGAGGGCTTCCGAACAGTTGGCGCGCCGCATCCAGTTGTTCATGAGCCTGCCGATCGAAAAGCTGGACAAGCTGGTGCTGAAGGAAAAGCTTGCCGAGATCGGGCGCATCAAGGATTGACGCCATGAGCATCTTCGAACGCTACCTGACCCTCTGGGTCTTCCTGTGCATCATCGTCGGCGTGGTGCTGGGCCAGACGATTCCCGCGCCGTTTCACTGGCTGGGCGGCATGGAGGTCGCGAAGGTCAACCTGCCGGTTGGCCTGCTGATCTGGGTGATGATCATTCCCATGCTGCTGCGCATCGACTTTGGCGCGCTGCACGAAGTGCGCAAGCACTGGCGCGGCATCGGCGTCACGCTGTTCATCAACTGGGCGGTCAAGCCGTTCTCGATGGCGCTGCTGGGCTGGCTGTTCATCCGCCACCTGTTCGCGCCGTATCTGCCTGCGGAACAGCTCGACAGCTACATCGCCGGACTGGTGCTGCTTGCCGCCGCTCCCTGCACCGCGATGGTGTTCGTGTGGAGCCGCCTGGTGAATGGCGAGCCGTTGTTCACGCTGAGCCAGGTCGCACTCAACGACACCATCATGGTGTTCGCTTTCGCCCCGCTGGTGGCGCTGTTGCTGGGCTTGTCGGCCATCGTCGTGCCGTGGGATACGCTGCTGGTGTCGGTCGTGCTCTACATCGTGCTGCCGGTGTTGCTGGCGCAGGTATGGCGCAAGCTGCTGCTGGCGCGCGGCGAGGCGGCGTTGCAGCGCACGCTGGATGCGCTCGGCCCGATCTCCATTTCCGCGCTGCTGCTGACGCTGGTGCTGCTGTTCGCCTTCCAGGGCAAAGCCATCGTCGAGCAGCCGCTCGTCATCCTGATGCTCGCCGTGCCGATCACCATTCAGGTGTACTTTACATCCGGCTTCGCCTACTGGCTCAACCGGCGTTTCGGCGAGGCGCACTGCGTGGCCGGACCGTCTGCGCTGATCGGCGCTTCCAACTTCTTTGAGCTGGCCGTGGCGGCAGCGATCAGCCTGTTCGGCTTCGAATCGGGGGCGGCGCTGGCTACGGTGGTAGGTGTCCTGATCGAGGTGCCGGTGATGCTCTCGGTGGTGTATTTGGTGAAGCGCAGCCGCAGCTGGTACGAACGGAGCTAGGATCATGGCGCTGATCCTGTACGGGAAGGAATCCTGTCATCTGTGCGATGCCGCGGAAGGCATCCTGCGCGGACTCGGGATTCCCGCCGAATACATCGATATCACCAGTGACGCTGAGCTCTTCGACAGGTACGGCATTCGCATTCCTGTATTGCGACGGCCGGATAGTGGAGCGGAACTGGAATGGCCGTTCGATGCTGAAGCCGTTTCCCGATTCCTGGGGGCATAACAGAATCAAGTTGCGGTTCCGATATCGGATTCGCAGCGTGCTGCAGTCTGCGCGGCAACTGAGCTCTATTCCTAAAGCAATACCAAGTTGTCGCGGTGAATCAGTTCAGGCTCATCCACATAACCAAGAATGCCTTCGATCTCGCCGCTTGCCTTGCCGGCGATACGGCGCGCCTCGGCGGCGCTGTAGTTGATCAGGCCGCGCGCGATATCCTGCCCTTCGGTGTCGAGCACGGCGACGACCGCGCCGCGCTGGAACTCCCCGTTGACCAGGGTGACGCCGATGGGCAGCAGGCTCTTGCCCTCGTTGCGCAGCACGCGCACAGCACCGGCATCCAGCATGACCTTGCCGCTTACTTGCAGATGATCGGCCAGCCATTGCTTGCGCGCATCTAGCGAGAGCGAGGTGGCCGTCAGCAATGTGCCGATGGATTCGCCCTGCAACAGACGCGGCAACACATCGCGCTCGTGACCGGATGCGATGACCGTGTGGGCACCGCTTCGCGCGGCACGTTTGGCTGCGAGTACCTTGGTGATCATGCCGCCGCGGCCGATGTGGCTGCCGGCGCCGCCGGCCATCGTTTCAAGTGCGGCATCGCCTGCCCGCGCTTCGCTGATGAGCGTGGCGCCGGGATCCTTGCGCGGGTCGGCAGTGTACAGGCCGTCCTGGTCGGTGAGGATGACGAGCGCATCGGCTTCGATCAGGTTGGCGACCAGCGCGCCCAGCGTGTCGTTATCGCCAAACTTGATTTCATCCGTCACTACGGTGTCGTTCTCGTTGATGATCGGGATGACGCCCAGATTGAGCAGTGTGCGCAGGGTGGAGCGGGCGTTGAGGTAACGTTCGCGGTCGGCGAGGTCGGCATGGGTCAGCAGCACCTGCGCGGCATGCAGCGCATGTTCGCGGAAGCAGCTCTCGTATACCTGAACCAGGCCCATTTGACCGACAGCTGCGGCTGCCTGCAGTTCGTGCACTGCGCTGGGGCGCTTCTTCCAGCCCAGGCGCTGCATGCCTTCGGCGATGGCGCCTGACGACACCAGCACCACCTCGCATCCCCGGCTGCGCAATGTGGCGATCTGTTGTGCCCAATTGCCAAGAGCGCGGTTATCCAGGCCGGTACCCTGATTGGTGACGAGGCTGCTGCCGACTTTGACGACGATGCGTCTGGATTGGGTCAGAACGGTCTTCATACTAGCGGGTCGTGGATGTCGATCTCGGTTTCTTGCGCACTCTCGGACACGGCGTCGCGCTCCTGGGCCGTGATCTGGTCGATGTGCTCCATGATAGCGTAAGTCAATTCCTTGCAGCCTTCGCCAGTGATGGCGGAGATCGCGAAGTGGCGGGTGTCGTTGCCGAATGCCTTGAGGAAGGCTGCAACCTTGTCGGCGCGGTCTTCTTCTTGCAACAGGTCCAGCTTGTTCAGCACCAGCCAGCGCGGCTTGTTGTAAAGCGTTTCGTCGTATTTTTTCAGCTCGTTAAGGATGGCATGGGCTTCGTGCACTGGGTCTGTGCCTTCATACATCGGCGCGAGATCCACCAGATGCAGCAGCAAACGAGTGCGCGCCAGATGGCGCAGGAACTGGTGCCCCAGCCCGGCGCCTTCTGCCGCACCCTCGATCAGGCCGGGAATGTCGGCGATGACAAAGCTTTTTTCTTCCGAAACGCGCACCACGCCGAGGTTGGGATGCAGGGTGGTGAACGGGTAATCGGCTACTTTGGGGCGTGCCGCCGAGACCGCGCGGATGAAGGTGGACTTGCCTGCATTAGGCATGCCGAGCAGGCCGACATCGGCCAATACCTTCAGTTCCAGTCGCAGTTCGCGGCGTTCGCCTTCTTCGCCGGGGGTGCATTGGCGCGGCGCGCGGTTGGTGCTGGACTTGAAGTGCAGGTTGCCCAGACCGCCGGCCCCCCCCTTGGCGAGCAGAACCCGTTCTCCGTCGTGAGTCAAATCGGCGATGACCTGCCCGGAATTGATGTCGGTGATGACCGTACCCACCGGCATGCGCAGGATGATGTCGTCTGCGCCCTTGCCGTAACAATCCGCCCCGCGGCCGGATTCGCCGTTCTTGGCCCGGTGCATGCGGGCGAAACGATAATCTACCAGGGTGTTGATGTTGCGGTCGGCGACTGCGATCACGCTGCCGCCACGCCCGCCGTCGCCGCCATCCGGCCCACCTTTTTCGATGTATTTCTCGTGCCGGAAGCTGGCGGCACCGTTACCGCCGTTGCCGGCGATGACTTCGATTTTTGATTCGTCGATGAATTTCATGGTGGCTGACCGGAAATAAAAAAGCCCTACCTTGCGATAGGGCTCATTCTAACTGCTTGCTGGATTAAGCAGCGACGACGCTGACGGTCTTGCGCTTGGCAGCGCCCTTGATCGCGAATACCACCTTGCCGGTGATTTTGGCGAATAGCGTGTGATCCTTGCCCATGCCGACGTTGTCGCCTGCGTGAACCTGTGTGCCGCGCTGGCGCACGATGATGCTGCCTGCACTGATCAGTTCCCCGCCGTAGCTCTTGACACCCAGTCGTTTCGAGTGCGAGTCGCGGCCGTTACTGGTACTACCCCCGCCTTTTTTCGATGCCATGTTGCAGCTCCTTCAGAATTAAGCCGAGATGCCGTCGATGCGGATCTCGGTGTAGTTTTGACGATGTCCTTGATGTTTCTGGTAGTGCTTGCGGCGACGCATCTTGAAGATGGTCACTTTGTCGTGGCGGCCATTGGCGACGATGGTTGCCTTGACGCTCGCGCCGCTCAGCAGAGGCTTGCCAACGGAGACCTTGTCGCCATTGCCAACCATCAGCACTTTGTCCAATACGATCGCGCCACCGACTTCGCCGTCGACGGATTCGATCTTCAGGGTTTCACCTTCGACAACGCGATATTGCTTGCCACCGGTTTTGATTACTGCGTACATAACGACCTCGCTGGATGCGGTTTTTAGTTACGGCATAACCTGAAGGTTAGCCTTCACTGAAATCAGGATTTTCAGAGCCGCGCATTATACATAAACATGACCGACCGTCAAAACCCTTTTTTCGGGGATCAGCGCTTCATCGAGTCGAAGAATTCGGCGTTGTTTTTGGTTGCCTTGACCTTGTCCAGCAGGAATTCCATCGCTTCCAGCTCGTCCATGGGGTAGAGCAGCTTGCGCAGGACCCAGATGCGCTGCAGCAGATCCTGCTTGATCAGCAGCTCTTCCTTGCGGGTGCCGGAGCGATTGACGTTGATGGCCGGGTAGATGCGTTTCTCGGCCATGCGGCGATCCAGATGGATCTCCATGTTGCCGGTACCCTTGAATTCTTCGTAGATCACATCGTCCATGCGGCTGCCGGTATCCACCAGCGCGGTGGCGATGATGGTCAGCGAACCGCCTTCTTCGACGTTGCGCGCCGCGCCGAAGAAGCGCTTGGGGCGCTGCAGGGCATTGGCATCCACGCCGCCGGTCAGTACCTTGCCGGAAGAAGGGATCACGGTGTTGTAGGCACGTGCCAGACGGGTGATGGAGTCGAGCAGGATGACCACATCCTTTTTGTGCTCGACCAGACGCTTGGCTTTTTCCAGCACCATTTCGGCGACCTGCACGTGACGGGTCGCCGGTTCGTCGAAGGTGGAGGCGACCACTTCGCCGCGCACGGTGCGGCTCATCTCGGTGACTTCTTCGGG
>JAJZUH010000051.1 GCA_021847165.1 Pseudomonadota bacterium | reverse complement strand
ATGAGCAACACGACAGCAGACAAGCGAGCTTCCGGCAATATCATTCTGGTCGGGATGATGGGGGCCGGGAAGACGACGGTGGGTAAGCTGTTGGCCAGACAACTCGGCAAGACTTTCGTCGACAGCGACGAAGAGATACAGCGGCGCACCGGCGTGACCATCCCGCACATTTTCGATGTCGAGGGCGAAGCGGGATTCAGGGTGCGCGAGAGCGGTGTTATCCAGGAGCTGCTCGATGCGAACAACATCGTGCTGGCAACCGGGGGCGGCGCGGTCCTGAGCGCACAGAACCGGCGCCTGATGCGGCAGCACGGCGTGGTGGTGTATCTGAAAAGCAATGTGCACGATCTATGGCAGCGCACGCGCCACGACCATAACCGTCCGCTGCTGCAGACCGCCAATCCGCGAGCCAAATTGCAGGAGTTGTACGACCTGCGCGACCCGCTCTACATGGAGGCGGCGGACATCGTCATCCATACCGGCAAGCAAAGCGTGCAGATATTGCTGGAACGGCTACAACACAAACTGGAAGAGCTGAAGCAAATGACAACAGGAAGCGAAAAGGCGATGCAGACCCTGAGCGTCGGATTGGCCGAGCGCAGCTACCCCATCCACATCGGAAATGGCCTGCTCAATCGTGCCGAGCTGTTGCTGCCGCACATCCCGAACAAACGAACGATGATCGTCAGCAATACCACGGTGGCACCGCTATATCTTGAGCGACTGAGCAAGGGGCTGGAATCGCATGGAGTGCGAGTTCAATCCATCGTGCTGCCGGACGGCGAACAATACAAGAACAGCGAATCGCTTAACGCTATCTACGATGCCCTGCTTTCGGCGCGCAGCGAGCGCAGCACGCCGTTGATCGCGTTGGGCGGCGGCGTCATTGGCGACATCACCGGTTATGCCGCGGCAACCTATCTGCGCGGTGTCCCGTTCATCCAGATCCCGACGACGCTGCTGTCGCAGGTGGATTCGTCCGTGGGCGGCAAAACCGGTATCAATCATCCGCTGGGCAAGAACATGATCGGCGCGTTCTATCAACCACGGGTCGTGCTGGCGGACACAGCCACCTTGCGTACCCTGCCGGACCGGGAATTGCGCGCAGGCATTGCCGAGGTCATCAAGTACGGCCTCATTCGGGATATGCCCTTCCTCGAATGGCTGGAGGTCAACATCGAGAAATTGTTGTCGCGCGATACCGCGGCACTGCAATACGCCATTGCCCGCAGCTGCCAGAACAAGGCTGAAGTGGTCGAGGCTGATGAGCATGAGAGCGGCGAACGCGCGTTGCTGAATCTGGGACACACCTTCGGCCACGCCATCGAAACCGGCATGGGCTATGGCGTCTGGCTGCATGGCGAAGGCGTTGCGGCGGGGACGATCATGGCCGCCGACCTGTCGCGGCGCCTCGGCTGGCTGAGCGCTGAAGATGTGACGCGCGTACGCAAGCTGTTCGAGCGCGCCGGACTGCCGGTCGTCGCTCCCAGGCTGGGGGCGGAGAAATACCAGCAACTGATGGGGATGGACAAGAAGGTGGCGGGCGGCAAGATCCGCTTCGTATTGCTGAAGGCGCTGGGACGGGCGGTATTGACGGGCGAGGTGCCGCAAGCGCTGCTCGAACAGACGCTGGAGGCATGCAGTGGCTGAATTGCAGCTTGCTGTTTTTGCGGTCAGCGCCAGCCCGCGCGGCAGGCGGCATCCCGAGCCTGCGCCGCCGGGACGCAGCGAATTCCAGCGCGACCGCGACCGCATCATCCATTCCGGCGCATTCCGGCGCCTCGAATACAAGACGCAGGTCTTCGTCAATCACGAAGGCGATCTGTTCCGCACCCGCCTTACCCATAGCATCGAAGTCGCCCAGATCGCGCGTTCGATCGCCCGGCGCCTTGCGCTGAACGAAGACCTGGTGGAGGCGATATCGCTGGCGCATGACCTGGGCCATACGCCGTTCGGCCATGCCGGACAGGAGGCGCTGAATACCTGCATGAAGGATCACGGCGGTTTCGAACACAACCTGCAATCCTTGCGCGTGGTGGATGTGCTGGAAGAGCGCTATGCGGCATTCGATGGCCTCAATCTGTGTTTCGAGACGCGCGAAGGCATTCTCAAGCACTGCTCGGCGGAGAATGCGGCCCAACTGGGTGAAGTGGGCGAACGCTTCCTGAACAATCACCGGCCATCGCTGGAAGCGCAGATCGCCAACCTTGCCGACGAGATTGCCTACAACAACCACGATGTGGACGACGGCCTGCGTTCGGGCCTGCTGACGCTGGAGCAACTGAGCTCGGTGCGCTTGTTCGCGCGGCACCTGAACGAGGTGCGTGCAGCTTATCCGGACCTGGCAGAGCGCCGCGTGGTGCACGAAACCGTGCGCCGCATGATCAATACCCTGGTCACCGACCTCATCGGGCAGACGGAACGCAATATCCGCACGCATGCACCGCAAAGCGCCGACGACGTCCGCCATGCGCCGCCGCTGGTGGCGTTCAGCGCGGAGATGCACGAACTCAACCGCGAACTCAAGACCTTCCTGCGCACCCATCTGTACCGCCACTATCTGGTGATGCGCATGACGGCCAAGGCACGCCGCATCATCGGCGACCTGTTCGATGCTTTCACCGAAGACCCAAGGCTGCTCCCTCCGCAGTTCAGGCCGCCGGCAGAATCCGGACACGCACGTTCGGTAGCGGATTACATCGCCGGCATGACCGACCGTTACGCCATCCGCGAACACCGGCGCATCTTTGCCATAGAAGAGATCTGAGCGGCAGGTTGCCCTACACCCCCGGATTAAGGTAGCATTCCCGCCCTTTCGCATGAATATTTGGAAGGCGGCCTGAGCCGCCAATTGTCGGATGATCGAGGTGAGGAACAAGGTGAGCAATTCTTCGTTGCCAGCGCAGCAGGGTCTTTATGACCCACGTCATGAACACGATGCATGTGGTGTCGGATTCGTCGCACATATCAAAGGGTTGGCCAGTCACGACCGGGTCAGCCAGGGTTTGCAGATCCTGGAGAACCTGACGCACCGCGGCGCGGTGGGTGCCGATCCGCTGGCGGGAGACGGTGCCGGCATCCTGATCCAGATACCCGATGCATTCCTGCGCAAGGCACTGGAAAAATCCAGAATCACTCTGCCGCCAGCCGGGGAATATGGCGTCGGCATGCTGTTCCTGCCGAGAGATGAAAAAGCGCGCGCCGCCTGCGAGAAAGTCATCGCCGACAGGATCAAGGCCGAAGGCCAAACGCTGCTGGGCTGGCGCGATGTGCCGGTGGACAATAGCGGCCTGGGCGAGAGCGTGAAAGCGGTCGAACCCGTGGTGCGCCAGGTGTTCATCGGGCGCGGCAAGAAGACTGCCGACCAGGACGCTTTCGAGCGCAAACTGTTTGTCATCCGCAAGACTGCAGAACATGCCATCGGCGGTTTGCCGAAAGGACAGGGCAAGGGCTTCTACGCTCCCTCCATGTCGTCGCGCACCATCGTCTACAAAGGCATGCTGCTGGCCGACCAGGTCGGCAAGTACTTCCTCGACCTGCAGGACAAGACGCTGGTCAGCGCTTTCTCGCTGGTGCACCAGCGCTTTTCCACCAACACCTTCCCCACCTGGAACCTGGCGCATCCATTCCGCATGATTGCGCACAACGGCGAGATCAATACGCTGCGCGGCAACGTCAACTGGATGGCGGCGCGCCATGCGGCAATGAAATCCAAGTTCCTCGGCAAGGATCTGGACAAGCTGTGGCCGCTGATCGTCGAGGGCCAGTCCGATTCCGCCTGCTTCGACAATGCACTGGAACTGCTGGTGGCGGGCGGTTACTCGCTGCCGCACGCAATGATGCTGCTGATCCCCGAAGCCTGGGCCGGCAACCCGCTGATGGACGAAGAGCGCCGCGCGTTCTACGAATATCATGCCGCTCTGATGGAGCCGTGGGACGGCCCCGCCGCCGTGGCCTTCACCGACGGCCGCATGATCGGCGCGACGCTGGACCGCAACGGCCTGCGCCCGGCGCGCTACCTGATCACCGATGACGACGTGGTGCTGATGGCGTCCGAGATGGGCGTATTGCCGATCCCCGAACAGAAGGTGGTCAAGAAGTGGCGGCTGCAGCCGGGCAAGATGTTCCTCATCGACATGCAAGCCGGACGCATCGTGGACGATGCCGAGCTGAAACGGCAGATCGCCACCGCCAAACCTTACCGCAAATGGATCGAGCAATCGCGCCATTACCTCGACGACCTGCCAAAATCCAGGGTCGCACTCGGGAACGAAGCCAGCCTGCTCGATACGCAGCAGGCATTCGGCTACACCCAGGAAGACACCAAGTTCCTCATGCTGCCGATGGCGGCAGCGGGCGAGGAGGCGATCGGCTCCATGGGCGCGGACGCCGCACTGCCGGTGCTGTCAAGCAAGAACAAGGTGCTGTACAACTACTTCAAGCAATTGTTCGCGCAGGTGACCAATCCGCCGATCGACCCGATCCGCGAAGAGATCGTGATGTCGCTGACCTCGTTCATCGGTCCCAAGCCCAACCTGCTCGGCGTCGACGAGACCAAGCCGGCGCCGCGCCTGGAAGTGCACCAGCCGGTGCTGTCGGAAGAGGACATCGCCAAGCTGTATGACATCGACAAGCTCACCAAGGGGATATACAAGTCGCAGGTGCTGGATATCACCTATCCGGTGAAGAGCGGCGCCGCAGGCAGCGCTGCCGCCATCTCCGCCCTGTGCAAGGCTGCCGAGAAGGCTGTCGCCAAGGGTTGCAACGTACTGATCCTGTCCGACCGCGCCATGAGCGCCGCACGCGTGGCCATCCCGGCGCTGCTGGCGACCGCGGCCGTGCACCATCACCTGGTGAAGGCCGGTTTGCGCACCAGCACCGGCTTGGTGGTCGATACCGGCTCCGCGCGCGAAGTGCACCACTTTGCCTTGCTCGCCGGCTATGGTGCGGAAGCCATCTGTCCCTGGCTTGCATACGACACCATCGCCACGCTGGAACTGCCCGCCGGGCTGGATGCCAAGGACGCCAAGAAGCGTTTCGTCAAGGCCGTCGACAAAGGCCTGATGAAGGTGATGTCCAAGATGGGCATCTCAACTTACCAGTCCTATTGCGGGTCGCAGATCTTCGAAGCGATCGGCCTCAACAGCGATTTCATCGATCAGTATTTCCCCGGCACCGCATCGCAGATCGAGGGCATCGGCCTCAAGGAAGTGGCGGAAGAAGCCGTGCGCATCCATGCCGCGGCGTTTGGCAACGACCCGGTGCTGGCGACGATGCTGGAGGCGGGCGGCGAATATGCCTGGCGCACGCGCGGCGAGGACCACACCTGGACGCCGGATTCCATCGCCAAGCTGCAGCACTCGACGCGTTCCAACAATTACGCGACCTACAAGGAATACGCCAAGCTGATCAACGACCAGAGCGAGCGCCAGATGACGTTGCGCGGCCTGTTCGAGATCAAGTCTGCCGGCAAACCCGTGCCGCTGGACGAAGTCGAACCGGCGAAAGAGATCGTCAAGCGTTTCGCCACCGGCGCGATGTCGCTGGGCTCCATCTCCACCGAGGCGCATACCACGCTGGCGATCGCGATGAACCGTATCGGCGGCAAATCCAACACCGGCGAGGGCGGTGAGGACGCCAACCGCTTCAAGATCCTGCACGGCGGCGAGAAGCTGTCCGAGATCATCGGCAAGAACCGCATCGAAGCCGACCTGACCATGAAGCCGGGCGACTCGCTGCGCTCGCGCATCAAGCAGGTTGCTTCCGGCCGTTTCGGCGTGACGGCGGAATATCTTTCCAGCGCGGATCAGATCCAGATCAAGATGGCGCAGGGCGCGAAGCCCGGCGAAGGCGGCCAGCTGCCCGGCGGCAAGGTGTCGGAATACATCGGCAAACTGCGCCACTCCGTGCCCGGGGTGGGCCTGATTTCGCCGCCGCCGCACCACGACATCTATTCCATCGAGGACCTGGCACAGCTGATCCACGACCTGAAGAACTCCAACCCGGCGGCATCGATCTCGGTGAAGCTGGTGTCCGAAGTCGGCGTGGGCACGGTGGCTGCAGGCGTGTCCAAGGCCAAGGCCGACCATATCGTGATTTCCGGCTTCGACGGCGGCACCGGTGCTTCGCCGCTGTCGTCGGTGAAGCACGCCGGCACGCCGTGGGAACTGGGCCTGGCCGAAGCGCAGCAGACGCTGGTGCTGAACCAGCTGCGCGGCCGCATCGGCCTGCAAGTGGACGGCCAGCTGAAGACCGGCCGCGACGTGCTGATCGGCGCACTGCTCGGCGCGGACGAGTTCGGCTTCGCCACCGCACCGCTGGTGGTCGAGGGCTGCATCATGATGCGCAAGTGCCACCTCAACACCTGCCCGGTCGGCGTCGCCACGCAGGATCCGGCGCTGCGCAAGAAATTCACCGGCCAGCCGGAACACGTGGTGAACTATTTCTTCTTCGTCGCCGAAGAAGTGCGCGAACTGATGGCGCAGATGGGTATCCGCAAATTCGAGGATCTGGTCGGTCGCAGCGACCTGCTCGACGTGCGCAAAGGCATCAAGCACTGGAAGGCCAAGGGGCTGGACTTCACGCGCATCTTCCATCAGCCTGCGATGCCTGCCAGCGTGGCGCGCCGCCACTCGGAAGAGCAGGATCACGGACTCGACCAGGCGCTGGACAACGACCTGATCGCGGAAGCGAAAGAGGCGCTGGACGCGAAGCGCGTGGTGACCATCGAAACGAAGATTCGCAACGTCAATCGCAGCGTCGGCACCATGCTGTCGCACGAAGTCGCGAAACGCCACGGCAATGCGGGCCTGCCTGACGATACCATCCGCGTGAAGCTGCTCGGCACTGCCGGCCAGAGCTTCGGCGCCTTCCTCGCGCACGGCATCACCTTCCAGCTGGAGGGCGAGGGCAACGACTATGTGGGCAAAGGCCTGTGCGGCGGACGCATCATCGTCAAACCGTCCGACGACAGCAAACTGGTGGCCGAGGACAACATCGTCGTCGGCAACACCGTACTGTACGGCGCGACCGCAGGCGAAGTGTTCTTCCGCGGCGTGGCGGGCGAACGTTTCGCGGTGCGCAATTCCGGCGCCATCGCGGTGGTGGAAGGCGTGGGCGACCACGGCTGCGAATACATGACCGGCGGCATGGTGGTGGTGCTGGGGCAGACCGGGCGCAACTTCGCGGCCGGCATGTCCGGCGGCGTCGCCTACGTGCTGGACGAGGACGGCACCTTCCCGCAACGCTGCAACCTGGCCATGGTGCAGCTGGAGGCAGTGCCGGAAGAGGCCGCCGCCAGCGAGACCGGCGAAGTGGAAGCGCACGGACGCGTGCATTTCAATCACCTGAACAAGGCCGATGAAGCGGCCCTGCGCGGCAAGATCGAAAAGCACCTGCGCTACACCGGCAGCACGCGTGCCAGACAGATACTGGATAACTGGGCGACTTATCTGCCCAAGTTCGTGAAGGTCATGCCGACCGAATATCGTCGTGCGTTGCTCGAGATCGCGGCGCAGCAGAAGGAGGCCGCATAATGGGCAAGCCAACAGGATTCATGGAGTTCCGCCGCGTCAACGAGGGTTACGCGCCGGTCGAGCAGCGCGTCAAGGACTACCGCGAGTTCGTCGCGCATCTTGGCGATGCCGAAGCCAAGCAGCAGGGAGCGCGCTGCATGGACTGCGGCATCCCGTTCTGCAACAACGGCTGCCCGGTCAACAACATCATCCCCGACTGGAACGACCTGGTGTACCGCGGCAACTGGAGGCAGGCACTGGACGTGCTGCATTCCACCAACAACTTCCCCGAAGTGACAGGACGCATCTGTCCCGCTCCATGCGAAGCGGCGTGCACGCTGAACATCAACAACGACGCGGTCGGCATCAAATCCATCGAGCACGCCATCATCGACAAGGGCGGCGAGAACGGCTGGGTCGTGCCGCAGCCCGCGCAGAAAAAGACCGGCAAGAAGGTTGCCGTGGTCGGTTCCGGCCCCGCGGGTCTGGCTGCCGCCCAGCAACTGGCGCGCGTCGGCCACAGCGTCACCGTGTTCGAGAAGAACAGCCGCATCGGCGGCCTGTTGCGCTACGGCATTCCCGACTTCAAGCTGGACAAGCGCCTGATCGACTGGCGCATGGCGCAGCTCGCCGCCGAAGGCGTGAAGTTCCAGACCAGCACCTTCGTCGGCAAGGATGCGCCGGGCAAAGGCATCGTCAACGACGCGAAGAAAACGATCAGCCCGAAACAATTGCAGAAAGAGTTCGACGCGGTGATCCTCGCGGGCGGCGCCGAGCAGCCGCGCGACCTGCCGGTACCGGGGCGCGAGTTGAAGGGCGTGCACTATGCTCTCGAATTCCTTATCCCGCAGAACAAGGAAGTGGCGGGCGACGCGAAGAACCCGATCAACGTGGCCGGCAAGCACGTCGTCGTCATCGGCGGCGGTGATACCGGCTCCGATTGCGTGGGCACCTCCAACCGCCACGGCGCCGCCTCGATCACCCAGATCGAAGTGATGCCGCGCGCGCCGGAGCACGAGAACAAGCCGCTGACCTGGCCGTACTGGCCGCTCAAACTGCGCACTTCCAGCTCGCACGAAGAAGGCTGCGAGCGCGACTGGGCCATCTCCACCAAGGAGTTCGTCGGCGAGGACGGCGTGCTGAAGGCGATCAAGGCGGTGCGCGTCGAGTTCAAGGACGGCAAGATGGTCGAGATACCGGGCAGCGAATTCGAGCTCAAGGCCGATTTCGTGTTCCTTGCCATGGGCTTCACCAATCCGCTGGCGCAGGTGCTGGATGCGTTCGGCGTGGAGAAGGACGCACGCGGCAATGCCAAAGCGACCACCGACGGCGCCGGCTGCTATCAGACCAGCGTGAAGAAGGTGTTCGCCGCGGGCGACATGCGCCGCGGCCAGTCGCTGGTGGTGTGGGCCATCCGCGAAGGCCGCCAGGCGGCGCGTGCGGTGGATGAATACCTGATGGGCAGCACCGTTTTGCCGCGATAACACGAAAAGAACAAGATGAACTTCAAAGTCAAGAACGATACCTTCCTGCGCGCACTGCTGCGCCAGCCGACCGACTACACCCCGCTGTGGATGATGCGCCAGGCCGGCCGTTACCTGCCGGAGTACTGCGCCACGCGCAAGCGCGCAGGCAGCTTCCTCAACCTGTGCAAGAGTCCGGATATGGCGACGGAAGTCACCCTGCAGCCGCTGGACCGTTTTCCGCTGGATGCCGCAATCCTGTTTTCCGACATCCTGACCGTGCCGGATGCCATGGGACTGGGACTGTATTTTTCCGAAGGCGAAGGCCCGAAGTTCGAGCGCCCGCTGACCACCGAAGCGGCGATCAAGGCTTTGCACGTCCCGGACATCGGCAAGGACCTGAAATATGTGACCGACGCCGTGTCGCAGATTCGCAAGTCGCTGGACGGCCGCGTGCCGCTGATCGGCTTCACCGGCAGCCCGTGGACCCTGTCCTGCTACATGGTCGAAGGCGGCAGCAGCGACGATTACGCCAAGGTGAAGACCTTGATGTACAAGGAACCCAAGCTGATGCACCACATCCTGTCGGTGACGGCGGATGCGGTGACGCAATACCTGAACGCGCAGATCGAAGCCGGCGCCCAGGCCGTGATGATCTTCGACTCCTGGGGCGGCGCCTTGTCGCACGGGGCTTACCACGAGTTCTCGCTGCCCTACATGCAGCGCATCGTGCAGGGCCTGAAGCGCGAGCATGACGGCGTCAAGATCCCCAGCATCGTATTCACCAAGGGCGGCGGCCTGTGGATCGAGAGCATCGCCGACATCGGCTGCGATGCGGTCGGACTGGACTGGACCATGGACATCGGCGTGGCGCGGCAGAAGGTCGGCCACAAGGTCGCCCTGCAGGGCAACCTCGATCCGGCTGTGCTGTTTTCCACGCCGGAAGTCATTCACAATGAAGTGGAAAAGATCCTGACCAGCTATGGCTACGGCAGCGGTCACGTATTCAATCTGGGGCACGGGATTTCGCAGTTCACCAACCCGGACAATGCCGCCGCGCTGGTCCAGGCGGTGCACGAGTTGAGTAAAAAATACCATTAATAATCAAGCTCGGTTTCCAGTCTTATAAACAGCGCGATTTTCGATGCCAGGCCACGGAGCGCAAACTTCGTGGCCTTTTTCGTTTTATTCATAACTAATTGTTTATTAAATGCCTATTGGCCTGAACAGAATTTGGGCGACAGAAAAAAACCGTATATACGATTAGCAGTTAGCGTGTTTATCGGGTAATTGCCCACACAGTTATCCACAGGATATGTGCATAAGAAAAAATCTCTATTTGGCTCAAGCCGATTAGCTAAACTTCGCAGAAATCACCGGAGAAATTTTCCCTAACATGCCTATTGTTCGCGTCGCGCTGGACGTGCCCTTGTCAACACTTTTCGACTACGTTGCGAGTGAAAACACGCCGCTCGAAATCGGGCAGCGCGTGGTCGTGCCGTTCGGGCGCAAACAGATGCTGGGCGTGGCGATGGAATGGGTGGAAAGCTCCGATCTTGCGGCGGAGCGGATCAAGCCGGTCACGCAAGTGCTGGACGATGTGCCGGCGCTGCCGCAAGAGTTGCTCACCCTGTTGCAGTTTTGCAGCGACTATTACCACTATCCGCTGGGGATGACCGTGCTGGCGGCTTTACCCACCCGGCTGCGCGCGGTCGAGCCGATCGCGCTGAAACAAGCGCTGGACTACACCCTGAGCGAGGCTGGCTGGGCGCTGGATGTTGCGACGCTGCCCAAGCGCCGCGTGGTGCAGCAACGCATCCTGCAGGCGCTGCGCCAGGCGCCGCTCAGCGGTGCGCAACTGCGCAGCCTGTCGCCCAGCGCGCCGACTGCACTGAAGTCGCTACTGGAAGCGGGCTGGGTAGAAACCTGTACCGCGGAACCGCGCACGACGCATACCTTCAACAATGCGCATGCACTCACTAGCGAGCAACAGCAAGCCGTGGATGCCGTGACTCAACAAACCGGCTACGGCTGCTTCCTGCTGCACGGCATCAC
>JAJZUH010000050.1:7429-11037 GCA_021847165.1 Pseudomonadota bacterium | reverse complement strand
CGAAGCGCATCGAGACTTTCTTCGATCCGCTGCCGTTCTACTACGAGCCGCTGGAGACGCAGACCAGCGACAAGCTCAAATATCCGTTGACCGCGCTGACGCAGCGTCCGATGGCGATGTACCACTCGTGGGACTCGCAGAACGCCTGGCTGCGCCAGATCCACGCGCACAACTATCTCTACGTCAATGCGCAGACCGCAAAAAATGCAGGCATCGCCGACGGCGACTGGATATGGTGCGAGTCGCAATGGGGCAAAGTGCGTTGCATGGCGCGTTACAGCGAGTCGGTGGAGCCGGGGACGGTCTGGACCTGGAACGCCATCGGCAAGGCCGCAGGGGCTTGGAACCTGTCGCCGGACGCGAACGAATCTCAAAAAGGATTCCTGCTCAATCATCTGATCTCGGAAGAGTTGCCGGCACAGCACGATGGCAAGCGTTATTCCAACTCCGACCCGATTACCGGGCAAGCGGCATGGTATGACGTGCGTGTGCGCATCTTCAAGGCGGAGGAGGGGGAGCCCGAGCAGACCTCGCCGCAATTCGAACCCATGAAGAAGTATCCGGGCATGAAAGAACATCCGAGCTGGCTCGCGTATTTCGGTGGCGGCAAGAAGAAAGGCAACGCGCAATGACCCAATCCGGACACATTAAATCGAAAGTTTCGCTATGACACAGCTCGCCTTGGTCATCGACCTCAACGTCTGCGTGGGTTGCCATGCCTGCGTGACCAGCTGCAAGGAATGGAACACCTCGGGTTCCGCCGGCCCCTTGTGCGATGAACGCCCTTACGAGGCCGATCCGACCGGCACCTTCTTCAATCGCGTGCAGACATTCGAGATCGGGCAGTTCCCGCATAGCGAGACGCTGCATTTCCCCAAGTCCTGCCTGCATTGCGAGGATCCGCCCTGCGTGCCGGTGTGCCCGACCGGCGCATCGTACAAGCGCAAGGAAGACGGCATCGTGCTGGTGGATTACGACAAGTGTATCGGCTGCAAGTATTGCACCTGGGCTTGCCCGTATGGCGCACGCGAATTCGACGAGAAGCAGAAGGTGATGAAGAAATGCACCTTGTGCGTGGATCGCATCTACGATCAGTCCCTGGCCGAGATCGACCGCAAGCCGTCCTGCGTGAAGGCCTGCCCGACCAGCGCGCGCCTGTTCGGCGATATCCACGATCCGGAATCGGCGGTATCGCAGGCGATTCGCGAGGACGGCGGCTATGCCCTGATGCCGGAGTGGGGCACCCATCCGGCCAACCATTACCTGCCGCGGCGCAAGACCAAGCTCAAGATACACGAGGATGAGCTGGAGCGAGCGGATAATCCGCTCAAGGTGGATGGCTTGCTGCCCAAGCCGGGCAAGGGCGAGTCCTCCATGGACGATGCGTCGGCCTGGTGAGGCTGGCTTCCGGCATGATCCGTTCTGCGGCATTCCGTACCCCCGAAATGCCGGGTAATTTGGGGTGTAGATAAGTAACTTGATTGAGCGAAAACCATGAAACCAGCTTTCTCCGTGATTTTTCTGACAACGCTGCTGGGAGCCGGGCAGGGCCTGTTTCTCGCCTTGTTCACGCACCAGTCCTATGCGCTGTTCGGCTTGCTGCCAATGCAGTCCGATGCTTTTTACGGCTATGGCAGCGCAATTGCCCTGCTGTTTCTGGCTTGCGGCCTGGTGGCTTCGTTTTTCCATCTCGGACGGCCCGAACGCGCATGGCGTTCCGCCACGCAATGGCGCACATCCTGGTTGTCGCGCGAAGTGATCGTGTTGCCCGTGTTCATGGGCGTGGTCTTCCTGTTCGGGGTGTCGCACCTGGCCGGTTATCGGCCTGAGATCGTGACTTTGCCCAGCGGCCTGCTGATCGATCTGTCCATCGTGATCGGCACCATTGGAACCCTGCTGGCGTTTGCGCTGTTCATCTGCACCGGCATGATCTATGCTTGCCTGCGATTCCTGCGCGAATGGAATTCGCCGCTGACGGTCATCAACTACATCCTGCTTGGCGGCTCCTCGGGATTCATCCTGGCTTCGTTCTATGCGGCTTCTGCCGCTCCGTCGCAGACCCATTTCTTCGTCGGCTGGGCGATCATTATCACTTTGCTGGCCTTCGTCGGGCGCGCCGCATCGCTGGTGCGCAATGCGCGCCTGAAACCCAAATCCACGATGCAGACCGCCATCGGCGTGAAGCATCCGCACATCGTGCAGCGCTCGATGGGCGCCATGGGAGGCTCCTTCAATACGCGCGAGTTCTTTCACGGCAAGAGCCCCGCATTCCTGCGAGCGATCAAGCCGGCATTCCTGCTGCTGGCTTTTGTGGTGCCGTTGGCGTTGCTGGCGCTGGGGATGACCACGCCGTCACTGCTCGGTTTCGCATTCGCGCTTCAATATGTCGGCCTGCTGGCGGAGCGCTGGTTCTTCTTTGCGCAAGCCAACCATCCGCAGAACCTTTATTATCAATGCGTCTGATGCTGCATCGATGATGGCGGAGACGACGAAATGAAACTGCAGACATACTGGCGCAATTTTGCCAGCCGTTTCGATTTGCGGGCCGGCACAGTCAAGGCCGACCTGCTGGCGGGCATTACGGTCTCGCTGGTTGCGATCCCGCAATCATTGGCATATGCCCAGCTGGCCGGCGTGCCGGCCTATTACGGCCTGTATGCCGCCCTGATTCCCACGGTGATCGGCGCCTTGTTCGGCTCGTCCAACCAGTTGTCCACCGGACCGGTGGCCATGACATCGCTGTTGACCGCAGCCAGCATCGCCCCCCTTGCCGCCCATGGCAGCGACTTGTTCTACTCCTATGCCATCCTGCTGGCGTTGATCTCCGGGATATTCCAGATCGCTTTCGGCGTGTTGCGCATAGGCATCCTGCTCAATTTCCTGTCGAATCCCGTCCTGATGGGCTTCATCAACGCCGCAGCACTGATCATCGGTTTGTCGCAACTGCCGACGCTGTTGGGGATCCCGGCCGCGCAATCGGAACATTTCCTGCTCGATATCAGCCGGGTGGTCATGCATATCGATACCGCGCACGCATTGTCCCTGGGCTTCGGCGTGGTGGCCATCCTGCTGTTGCTCGGTTTCAAGAAGTTCGCCCCGAAATTGCCTGGCGTGCTGATTACGGTAGCCTCCTTGACCTGGGTCAGCTACGCGATCGACTATGCCAGCCTGGGCGGCAGGGTGGTGGGGGCCGTGCCGCAAGGGCTGCCCACCTTGAGCCTGCCGCCGCTGGATTGGCATGCGACCATCGCTTTGTTGCCGGCAGGTTTTGTGATCGCCCTGATCAGCTTCATGGAAGCGATGTCGAGCTGCAAGGTGATCGCCATCAAGACGCGCCAGCCATGGGACGAGAACAAGGAGCTGATCGGGCAGGGATTGGCCAAGGTCGCAGCGGCCTTCAGCCAATCGATGCCGGTGAGCGGATCGTTCTCGCGCTCGGCACTCAACCTCGCCTCCGATGCAAGGACGCCGCTCTCCTCGTTGATCTCGGCGGCCTTTGTGCTGCTCACCCTGATTTTCTTCACCTCGCTGCTTTATCATTTGCCCAAGCCGGTGCTGGCCGCCATCATCATGATGGCCGTGCTGAACCTGATCAACGTCCAGTCGAT
>JAJZUH010000050.1:0-7329 GCA_021847165.1 Pseudomonadota bacterium | reverse complement strand
ATCAGCAGGCTGTCGACGTTTGAGCATCATGGATTTTGCGACTGAATAAATCGGAGTATTGCCCAGGCTGGGAGACAATTTACGTCGTCGGCAACAGCTTTATTAGCAGATGCTTAAAGATAACCCTAATGGGCTATCCGATTTTACCCTTGGTGGCTATGGACGCTGCAGGCTTGCATATTCCTATAATGCCACTCAGGATTTAGTGCAGCATCGCACTTTAAATTTCTAAACAACTCGTGGGAGAAGAAACAATGAATTTCGATAAAGAGCTGAACGCACGTGGTATGTCCTGCCCCTTGCCCATCGTGAAGACCAAGAAGGCGCTGGCCGAAATGACTTCGAACCAGGTGCTCAAGGTCATTTCGACCGATTGCGGCTCGGTCAAGGATATGGCCGCATTTGCCGAGCAAACCGGCAATCCGCTGTTGAGCCAGGAAGAAGCGAATGGCGAATACGTGTTTTACGTGAAGAAGAAGTAATCCGCATCACCTCCAACCAATAGATCAAGGGGCAAGTATGGCAACCAAGAAAATGGCGATCATCGCCACCAAAGGCACTCTGGACATGGCGTATCCGCCGTTCATTTTGGGCTCCACCGCTGCCGCGCTGGGTTACGACGTACAGATCTTCTTCACATTCTACGGACTGCAATTGCTGCGCAAGGACCTGTCCAGCGTGATGATCAGCCCGCTGGCCAATCCGGCCATGCCGATGCCGGTGCCGATGCCGGTGATGGTGCAGATGCTGCCCGGCATGGAATCCATGGCGACCATGATGATGAAGCAGAAGCTGAAGAAGCACGGGGTTGCCTCCCTGGAGGAACTGCGCAACCTGTGCCTGGAAGCGGACGTGAAGTTCATCGCCTGCCAGATGACGGTCGATCTGTTCGAGTTTGAGAAGAGCGAGTTCATCGATCAGGTCGAATACGGCGGCGCAGCGACCTTCATGGGCTTTGCCGGGGATACCGATATCTGTCTGTTCGTATAAGTTTGAAGTCGTTGTAGGCAAGCGTTGTAACTATTACGCCAATCGGGCGTCATAATAATCAGGGAGAGAGATAGATGAGCAAGCAGAGAATAGTTGTATCGATCTTGGCTGTAGGCGGTTTGATGTCACCTCTGGCGCATGCCACCGACGGTTACTTCTCGGATGGCTACGGCATGAAATCCATCGGCATGGCAGGTGTGGGTATTGCCCTGCCTCAGGATGCGATTGCCGCTGCCAACAATCCGGCAGGTATGGTGATGGTAGGTGATCGTGCGGATATCGGCGTGAGTCTCTTCCGTCCGGACAGAAGCGCTGAAGTCACAGGTGCTGGCGGTTTGCAGAACGGTACTTTCAATGGCAACGGACGAGCCAACTTCCTGATCCCCGAATTCGGCTACAACAAGATGGTCAATCCCAACACCTCGCTGGGCGTCTCGGTGTACGGCAACGGCGGTATGAACACCCAGTACAATACCAATATGATGCCAGGCGGTGCCGGCCCTGTTGGCATCAACATGTCGCAGCTTTTCATCGCGCCGACTTGGGCCATGAAGCTCAATCCGAGCAACTCCATCGGTGTTTCGCTGAACCTGGTTTACCAGACTTTCTCTGCCACTGGACTGCAGGGATTTGCTGGTCAATCGAGTAACTCTGCTGCGTTGACCAACAACGGCACGGATACATCCACGGGCGTGGGCGTCAAGCTCGGCTGGATTGGCGAGGTTACTTCGGCGGTCACCTTGGGCGCGGCTTACCAGCCCAAGACCAGCATGAGCAAACTGAGCAAATACAGCGGCTTGTTTGCAGAGCAGGGCGGGTTCGATATCCCGGCCAACTACGGCGTAGGTATCGCAGTAAAGGCAGCACCTGCGACTACCGTTGCCTTCGACGTGAAGCAGATCCAATACAGCGGGGTTGCTTCTGTGGCCAATACCGTTTCCCAGGGCGGTCCACTGGGGGCGAACAACGGAATGGGTTTCGGCTGGCAGGACATGACGGTGCTCAAGATCGGTGTGAGCCAGGCAGTCAGTTCGACCCTGACGCTGCGTGCCGGTTTCAGCCACAACAATCAGCAGATTCCTGCTAGCCAGACCATGTTCAATATCCTGGCGCCGGGCGTGGTGCAGGATCGCCTGACACTGGGTGCCACTTTTGTACGTCCGGACAAGTCCGAGATTACTGTGGGGTATATGCACGCGTTCAAGAAGACCGTCAGTGGTCCGAACTCCATACCGGCAGGCTTTGGCGGCGGCAGCGCGAACCTCACCATGTCGGAAGACTCGATTGGCATTGCTTACGGCTGGTAAGCTGAAAGTCAGGTTTGTTGTAATGCAAAGCCCGCCGCACTGGCGGGCTTTTTTATTGTGTTGACCGGGGATGAGTGTTTCCTGGATTCCTTGAGTTGACGGCTGAGCATGCAGATGAATGTATGACGCAGGGATATAGCTTGTCCTGTGTCACAGCAAGGAAATGCAATGGGAAGAAAATGTTGCCGATCTATACCGAAAGCGGGATTTCCTTAGATTGACCATATGGAACAAGCGGCCATGACATTGCAGGAAAGCATCGCGCGCCAGCGCAAAGAGCTTTCCGATGTTTTGCAGGAACCGCTGCAGCAACTGGCGGCGCGTTGTATGCCGGTCTGGGCGGATCGCGCGCAGCTTGACCTGGTGCTGGCCGCAGGCCTGCAGATGCTGCCTTACGGCAGGTCGTTGTACGCGCTCGATACAGGTGGAATACAGATCAGCAGCAATGCCAGCGCAGAAGGATTGATCGAATCAGCCATCGGCCGTGACCGCTCGAAGCGCCCCTATATGAGCGAAGTCCTGCCGATTGCGGGAGCATTGCTTTCGGAAGCCTATATCAGCCAGCTTGGGCGGCGTCCATCGCTGACCGCAGTCCAGGTGGTGCGCGATCCATCCGGTGCGGTATTGGGGTTCATCGCCACCGATTTCGACTTGCGCGATCTGCCTCTGACACACAAGCTATACGAGGAGCCGGTCTTCTGGCGTCAGCTCAAGGGCGACCCGTCCATTCGCGATAGCGTTTTTCACCAGAAGCGCGTTGAGAGCGCCATGGACAGGCAGATCGACACTGTCCTGGGCGTGATCGAGGAGCTGATGGTTTACCATGGCGTGTTCCATGTGATCCTGCATTTTTCGAGTAGCCGTGCAGTCGTCTGGGTGATGGCGGACCCATATCGATACCGGCTGCTGGACATCGATGCGCTGATCGATCCGGATATCTGCCTTGCCTATCCCAAGACGTCTTACCCAACCGATGTGCTGGTGCCGCATAATCAGATTCGTACCGTGCTGGATTCGTTTCGGGCGCTTCGCTTCATGGACGACATGTTCTATCTGCGCTCGGGCACCTTGAACCTCTTTAACGGAATCGTCGGCCTCACTTTTTCGTGCGACGGTTCGCATTACATTCCCCACGACGAGTTTCTGAAAGCGGGCTACGACTTCTGGGTGGGCAGCAAGTAAGGTTGTGGCAACATCGGGCAGGCAATAACGCTATACGGTGCTGGATGACTGGAAAGTCCTGCAGGCAGGTCAATACTGGCGTATTTTCAGCGGGCCAGGCTGATGCGATCCAGATAGCGTGCGCGATAGAGCAAACGCGGCGGATGGGTCGGATCGTCAACAAAGGCCGTGCGATCGTGCAGCACGTTGTTGCATAGCAATCCCATGCCCGGTTTCAGATGCGCCTTGAAGATGTGGGGTGTGTCTGTGGCCAGCAACCTTTCCAATGCGGCGACTGCCGCCACAGTGGCATTGTCCTGCTTCCATTCGATGCTGCGGGTGCGTGCGGTATAGCGCATGTGCAGATTTCCCGCGGCGTCCAGCGAAAACACCGGACCGCTTTGGGCGGAACGCACTCCCTCATCCACCCGTTCTGGAATGGTCATCGCGTCGGCCTGCATCAACGCCCTGATATGCAGAGGATTCTCGTCGCGGAGCAGGAGGTAGGCCATCTCGTGGTCCATCAGATGGTTTTCGCCGCCGCTGCTGGCGCTGCGCACGCAATGCAGGACCATGCCGCGGATCGTGCGATCCGGCGGATTGTAATAGCCGTCGGTATGCCATTTGATCGGCCGGTCTGTGTAGGGAATGTAATGTTGGCGCGTACCGTTGTCGAATACGCGAATTTCCGAGATGCCGTCCTCGCCAGCCAGCCAGTTGGCATCGAGATGCGCCAGACCGAACTGCTGGCCGAGCAGACGCGGGACCTCGGTGTCCGCATCGTGTACCGGGCTGGCGTAGATCGCCATGTTGCAGCGGCGTATGCGATCCGCGATCGCGTCGTATTCGACCTGCGTCAGCGCGCGCGGGTCGCGCACCTCGATGATCAGTTCATCGGTAGAGGTCGGAGCGCGGGCGAGCTTCTGTTCGCGCCAGCGCTGGTAGCTTTCGGCTTGGTCGAGATCGAACGGAGTGCCCATTCAATCCCCGCTGGAAGTGGCACGCCGACGGCGCGGCTGCCTGGGTTCGGTCTCGTTCAGGCCGCGCAAGGTCTTGTCGACCATTTGTATCGCTTCTGGCGCTTCAAAGCTGATGATCTGGTCGATGATCCAGCCGCTGTCGGCATCATTCATGATGCCGCCTATGCAATAGGCAAGATAGCGATAGAAGGCGTAGGAGGGGCCGTTCTCGTCGTAGCTGAAGTCGGCGTATTCGCCGGCACGCTGGTTGAGCAGGTCGATGAAATCCTGCTTGCATTGCTTCAGGTCGCCGACAAGCAGGCGACTGCGATTCTCGGCATAGGTCTCGGCGACCCGGTTCGCCAGATTGCCTGTGAAAATCTGGCGGTCTGCTTCCGCAAGCGTTCGGTAGGCAATGCGGTCGGCGGACAGGACGAGGAACATCAGAAATTCGGCCAGGAAATCGAAATACTGCGGTCCGGTCTCGATCTCGAATTTTGCCTTGCGGGTATTGTTCAGCGCATTGTTGGCAATGCGCGACACGACGAACGCCAGGGCATCGGATATCTCTTGCGGAGTATGTGCGCGGCCTTCCTTGAACCAATTGCTCTTGATGCGCAACGCCGTTCAGCCTTTACGGATGTAGAACTCGTGCACCCCAGGCGCAGCTTCTACGGATTCGAGCAGGGTCATGCCGGTTGCGGATGCCCAGCCGCCGATGTCGGATTGCACGCCGGGGCAATCGCTGACCAGCTTCAGCACTTCGCCGATCTGCATTCCGTTCAGAAGCTTTTTCGCCTCGACGATGGGGCCGGGGCAGACCGCTCCGCGTATATCCAGCATGACATTGGCGTTGTGCGCATGCCCCTTGCCTTTCTGGATGTGATAGCCGGTGCCGCCATCGGGCATTTTTTCGGTCTTCAGTATCTGGTTGCCGGTCTGCTTGGCCCAGGCGAACAGGTCGTCCGGCGTGCCCGGGCAGTCCGACACCAGCAGCAGGACTTGCCCGGCGGCAAGCTCGTCGACCATGCGTTTTGCGCCGATCAGCGGCCTGGGGCAGGAAAGCCCCTTCATATCAAGCACCACATTCACCATATCCATTTGATTCTCCATTAATAACCGCCCTTGCCCAGCGGTTGCGTTAATCCGGCGACCTTGGCGGCCTGTTTGGCAGGGCCGATAGGAAACAGATCGTACAAGGCTTTGCTGTCTGCTTCAGGCCAGAATTCGTTGATCCCTTTCAGCATGTTGCGGAAGTTGGGGGTATGACCGTTTTCGCGGTATTGATCGCGCATGTAATTGATGACGTCCCAATGCCTGGGAGTCAGTTCGATACCCTCGGCTGCGGCGATGACTTTGACGACCTCTTCGCTATAATCCGGCTCCAGCAGGTAGCCTTCCGCATCAGTTTCCAGTTCGTTGCCCGCCACTGTGTATCCCATCGTACTTTCCTTTCATCAAGAATGTCATTCCAGTCCTGAAATGACTTTATACGGTATGAAAATACCGCAACCAAATCTTCGTTCCTTGCCGAGTCCTGCGTATTGCACGCTCAGCGAGTCTTCCGGCTTGAGGTCGTGCAATACCAGGCTGTAGCCGCTGATCGAACGGCTGCCATCGCTCAGCGTATGGCGTTGTCCGCAGATCAGATTCGCTTCGACACGCATCGCAGCCAGGGCTGCCTCGATTTCCTTTACAAATGCAATCTCGTCATCCGCACCGGTTACCAAATGCGCATGCAGGGTAGGGTAGTGTTGTATCGGCCTTGTCTTGCATGAACCCAGATGCAATTCGCACCCCGCCACGCGTATTTTTTTCTGGGACAGGTCGGCGACGGCGTCCGCAAGTGCCGAGGGGAGCCGCAATGCAAGCTTGGCACGTTTGGGTATCAGCATGCCCTCATTGCTTGCCGACATGCGCAAGGGTATCACCCCCACGCTTTCATGCTCGGCAAGCTGCGGTGCCAGCTTGACCAAGGCATTCCAGAGCTCGTAATGATAAGTAACCGGCAGCGTTCCACCGCTTATCTCGAACACCAGATCGATCATGTCAAGGCGCGGGGCTGTCACTTGTTGCCTTGCGAGGCCGCCCATTGATGCATGGTGTCGGCCCATTGAGTTGCGGTTACAGGGTCAATATCGAAGATGGTGAAGCGCTTGCCTTCGCGGATGCGAACGCGCAACATGCTCATACCGCCTTCCGCATGGTCGATCTGCTGCAGATCGATCTGCTGCCCGCCCAACGGGACATTGATTTTGCTCAGTTCGGTGATTTTCGCCATATTTGTCTTCAAACGTTTGGTAGGAATGAATCGGAAAGCGTATCGACGAACCCGGTATATGCGATCAGTCCCAAGTCTATCGCCATTGCCGCTCTGTTTGGAATACTACTGGGGAAGTGAGAAGTATCACCCTTAAGGGTTATTTTGCATAGTCGCTACGGGTGATGGATAGGCTTGAAGTAGCGCCGTACCATGCGGAACCATTAAGAAACCGGGTCGGTTAGTAGTATTTGTGCCAGAGCCCGTACGACACCGTCATTCCAGCCCCTCGCCGGGCAACATAGCGCAACGCGACTTGAAAGGAAAATATCATGGCGAAAAAGATGCATAGCACTCCGAATCTGGATGAACTCGAAAAAGGCCAATGGCCGAGTTTCGTGACCGGTCTGAAACGTCTGGCCAAGGAGAAGGATCTCATGGTCGACTTGCTGGGACAGCTGGAGACCTCGTACAAGACACGCAAGGGTTTCTGGAAGGGCGGCACGGTCGGCGTGTTCGGCTACGGCGGCGGCGTCATCCCGCGCTTTACCGAGCTCAAGGACGAGAACGGCCAGGCGATATACAAGGACGCGGCTGAATTCCATACGCTGCGCGTCATGCCTCCTCCCGGCATGCATTACGATACCGACAC
>JAJZUH010000049.1 GCA_021847165.1 Pseudomonadota bacterium | reverse complement strand
TCGGCGACCACGCCGTGCAGACCTTCCTTCAGGAAGGTCGCGGGGATGCCGAGCACCGTCTCCGAGCCGAACCAGGTGGCGAACACCGTGGCGGTGACCATATAGAACGGCAGGTGGCGCCCGGCGATGGCGAAATCTCGGGTGTTATGCACTCGCGTGGCCGCATACAGGCCGATGCCGACCGAAATGACCCAATAGGCGATGACGAACCACAACAGCATGTAAATTTCCTGCGATTGGCGATGATGCCTATTTTAGCAGCGTTCACCGGCGCCCGGCAGCGCGCCTACTTGAACGTCTCGAACGACGCGGCGAGTCCTGCAGACCAGGCATTGCGGTAATACTGGGCGATATTGTTGTTGTAGCCGCTCTGTCCCCACAGCACGATGGGGACGCCGAGGAAGTCGCTCAGCGGCGTGAAGCCGAATTCGGCCCTGATGGTGTTCCTTCTGGCCACATTGAGATAACCGGTGGTATAGGACAGGGATGCGCCCTTGAACCAGTCGCGGCGGAACTCGAAATTCATCTTGAGACGCAATCCGTCCACCTGACCGATGCGGGTGACCGCACGCGGCCCCTCCCAGGCGTAGTATTCCTCGCTCGTCCGCTGGAACAAGCCATGATGCAGGAAATATTTCACTTCGGCATCCAGCGAATCGAGGCCGTGGCTATGCATCTGCAGATGGCGCTTGTAGCCCAGATAGTCCCAGCCGCGGCTGACATAATCCTGTGCGATCTCGGGCGTGCCATAGCTGGCCACCGCGCTGTTGAACAGTGCCTGCGAATCGACAGACTGCCCGTTCGATTCGTGCGCGTAGCCGACGTCGTAATAGTCCAGCCCGTTATCGTCCGACCACAGGTTCTTCCCCGCCGTATGCGACTCGTAAAAACGCAGGAACAGCTTGGGGTTGAAGCGCTTGGTGACAACCGGCGAGGAATGGCGGTCGAAGTACTGTCCCATCCTGCCGGTGAAGGCGATGAAGGGCAGCATGTTGAATTTGTAACCTTGTTCCAGGGTATCGAACAGCAGCGGATAGCGCATGGACAGCGTGAAATCCATGTACGCCTGGCGCTCGTAACTGTCGCGCGTCATGCCCAGCAGGTTAGGTTCGTCGGATGCCAGCAACGGCATCGAGCGCAGCGGCCTGGCGGGCGCTTCCGGATCGGCCTCTGCGCCCTGGCCGGCCAGCGGCAGCCACAAGGCCCCCAGCAACACCAGCCCGATCGCTCGACGCATGGATGACGCCCCCCGTTCCCTCATGCGCTTACCCGGACTGCCAGGCCTGCAGCACGGACACGCGCGGCGAACGCGACCAGGTCGGCCTCAGGCAATGCGCTCAGGCGCGGCGCTTCCGGCTGCAGCGAAGGCCGCGCCAGACCGTAGAGCAGCACGCCTTGCGGGCGGATGCCGTCGCGCAGGCAGGTGCCGAGAAAATCCAGGTAGTCGTCTTCGTCCTGTCGCTGCGGCGCACGGCCGTCCAGCGCAAACCAGCAAGTCTGCAGCCAGGTATCGCGACAACAGGCAACGGCCGTGGCAAGGTTCTGCCGCACCTTGTCCATGGTCATGCGGGTATCGTTGACCAGCGCCATGCCCGCCTCGCTGGCGCGGTCCAGCTTGAACCACACCTCGCCGTTGAGTTGCGCCATGCGGCGCAGCCCCTGCTGCACGTTGTCGCGCTGCATCAGGCTGCCGTTGGTGATCAGCACCAGCTTCAGATCGGCCGGCTTGTGCCGGGCGATCAGTTCGACCACCTCGGCGAATTCCTGCGCGCTGGTCGGCTCGCCGTTGCCGGACAGCGCGATGTCGTTGATGCGGCGAGCTTCGGGAGGAACGCGCTGCATGAAATCGCCGTGCTGCAATTCGTGCAGGAATCCGCTCAGCTCCTTTTCCAGCAACGGCAAATCGACTGGCGGCGCGGTGCCGCGCGTGAGGTCGGGCACCTGGCAATAGATGCAGCGCCAGTTGCAGGCATTGTTGGTGTTGAGGTTGATGCCGATGGAGACGCCGCCCGCGCGGCGCGACACGACCGGGTAGACATAACGCAATCCGGCGCTGTCGCGGCTGTGGTCGGTGATGCTCAGGATATCTTCGGTCAAGATTTTACCAGTGGCAGGTATTGGGCCGGATCCACCGGCTTGCCGAATTTGCGGATCTCGAAATGCAGTTCGACCTGGTTGGCATCGGTGTTGCCCATCTCCGCGATCTTCTGGCCCTTGCTCACGTTCTGGCCCTCTTTCACCAGGATCTGGTCGTTGTGCGCATAGGCGCTGAGATAGGTCTTGTTGTGCTTGATGATGATCAGCTTGCCGTAACCGCGCAGACCGCTGCCGCTGTAGACCACCTTGCCGGCCGCGCTGGCCACCACTGCCTGGCCGCGCACGCCGACGATGTCGACCCCCTTGCGGTTGTCGCTTTCGGAGAATCCGGCAACCAGCTTGCCCTTGGTCGGCATGCCCCACTCCAGCGGCTCTTCGTCGTCCACCGCGCGCGCCGGGACTGCCGCCGGCCTCGCCGGTGCCGCCTCTGCGACCGCAGGAGCCGCCGCCGCGGAGGCCGGCTCGTATTGCAAACGCTCCGCTTGCGCCAGGGCGCTCTCGGTATAGGCCAGCTTGCCCACCTTGGGATAGCTCTTGGTCGCGCCCGGCTCCGGCGGCACCTGCGACGCCATCACCGGCCTTGGCTCATCCCTGCGGGCGGGGTCGACCACCGGGATGTGCAGTTGCAACACTTGCCCGATCTTGATCGCTGCCGGATTGTCGAGGTGGTTCCAGTCCGCCACATCGCGATAGTCCACGCCGTGCAGGAAGGCGATGCTGTAGAGCGTGTCGCCCTTCTGCACCACATAGATCCGGGTGACGGTCTCGTTGTCCGAATCCATCACCGGCACAGGTTTTTTCGCGGCCGATGGCGGCGCGGCCCTGACCGGTTTCTTGTCCGCGCCGTATTCCATGACCGGCGCGCGGTGGCCGTTCGGTGCCGGCGATCCGCAACCCGTCGCCACCAGGGCGGCCAATACCAACGCCCCACACAGCAGAATCTGTCTGTTCATGCTTTCCCCATCACCAGCGGTACGAACTTCACGGCTTCCAGGCGGCTTTCGCGGAAACCGCTCTCATCGCGCTCGATCAGGTACAGATATTGTTCCTGCGTCCCCATCGGCAGCACCATTCTACCACCGACCGCAAGCTGCTCCCGCAGCGCGGCGGACAGCGCAGGCGCGGCACACGCCATGATGATGCCGTCGAACGGCCCGGCATCCGGCAGGCCGGTCGTGCCGTCCGCATAACGCAGATTGACGTTGAACATCCTCAGCTCGCGCAGCGTCTTCCTGGCGCGCTCGTACAGCGGCTGGATGCGCTCGACCGAATAGACCTCCTTCGCCACCTTCGCCAGCACCGCTGCCTGGTAGCCGCAGCCGGTGCCAATCTCCAGCACGCGATTGAGCTGCCTGCCGTTGCGCAGCACTTCGGTCATGCGCGCCACGATATAAGGTTGCGAGATGGTCTGCCCGTGCCCGATGGGCAGCGACACATCGTCGTATGCGCGCGATGCCAGCGCTTCGTCGATGAAGATGTGGCGCGGAATCTCGCTCATCGCCGCCAGCACCGTTTCGTCCTGGATGCCCTCGGCGCGCAACCGCTCGATCAGGCGGCCGCGCGTGCGCGCCGAGGTCATGCCGATACCGGCGTGGCGCAGGTTCACTGCCGGCCTCCGCCCGCACTCAGCCATGAGCGCACCGCATCCAGCTGGCTGTATTGCGTAAGGTCGATCTGCAGCGGGGTGATCGAGACGCGGTCCTGCGAGGTCGCATGGAAATCCGTCCCCTCGCCGGCATCCTGCGCCTTGCCAGCGGCGCCCACCCAGTACACCGGCTGCCCATGCGGGTTGCTGCTCTTGATCACCGGCTCTGCCTTGTGACGCTTTCCCAAACGCGTGACTTGCATGCCCTGCAGCTGCTCGTAGGGCACATCCGGCACATTCACGTTGAGCAGCCAGGGCTTGGGCGCGGTTTCGGCCATGAAGCGCCGCACCAGCTCCGCCGCCACCCTGCCCGCCGTATCGTAATGCGCGGGATCGTGCCTCACCATCGACACCGCGATGGCCGGGATGCCCAGCAGGAAGCCTTCGGTCGCAGCCGCCACCGTGCCGGAATAGATGGTGTCGTCGCCCATGTTGGCGCCGGCGTTGATGCCGGACACCACCATGTCCGGCTGCGTATCCAGCATGCCGGTCACCGCCAGGTGCACGCAATCGGTCGGCGTGCCGTCGACATAATAGAATCCGCTGGATGCTTTGCGCAGGTTGAGCGGACGGTTAAGGGTCAGCGAGTTGCTGGCGCCGCTGCGGTCGCGTTCGGGGGCGACCACGGTCACTTCGGCGATGGCGGCAAGATGTTGGGCCAGGCAGGCCAGACCGGGCGCGAAATAGCCGTCGTCGTTACTGAGCAGGATGCGCATAAGGCAGATCGGGATCGAAGATGGAAGCAGGCAAGGTCGGTGTCATGTTCGTTGGCGATCGGTCCGGCGCAACTGGCGCGAACCGCGGGAACGGATGTTAGCTGCCTTTTCCGTTTGCATCCAGCCCGTTGTGGCGCTCATGCCAGCCATTCGAAGCCGATCTGCTCGAAATCCTCGCCCTCCGCCAGCAGATTCAGCAGCTTGAGTTCGCGGCTGTTCTCGCCCATCAGCGCCTGATAATAGTTGCCCGGCACAAAGGCGCCGGGCTCCAGCAGCAGGGTGGCGTTGCGGTAGCTGTTGTGCGCGTCCGGCAGGACGATGGCCGGCAGGTAGGTGTACTGGAACGAGCCGGAACTGGTCTCCCAGTTGGAGGCTTTCTCCGCGCCCTTGCCGAGCGCGCGCAGCCAGATCGAGAGCGGCTTCTTGGCGACAATGGCGATGACCAGATGCACGGCGCCCTGCGCATCGGTATGGATACGTCGGATCGTGCCGACCCACCAGAGCGGGTTGTTCTGGGTCCGGATGCCGCACAGGTCGCCGATCTTGACCCAGTTTCCCTCGCTTTTGGCCAGCCGGACGCCGATCTCGTCGACACTGATGTCGGTGACTGTCCAGGCTTCGGCGCTGTAATCCACCGGCTCGTCCGCCGCCAGGCCGATCCGCCCGGCCTGCTCGCCGCCCTCGGCGGAGGCGGCCAGTTCGATGCGCGTCACCATCTGGCTGATCAGGCGGAAACCGTGGATCACATCGACTTTCGTATCGATGCCGCGATGGTCCTGATGGCGCAACGGCGGTTGCCGCGTCCACCAGGCCAGCAGGTGCTTGAGCACCGTCAGCTTGCCCGAGGGGGTGAATTCGCTGCCGAAGCGGCGCTCCTGCCAGACCGGGTCGTCTTCATTCTGCTTCTCGATCTTCTCCACTGCCGGCAAGGCGCGCACCGCGCCGAAATAGCGGCTGTCCGGCGTGTCCGTCCCGTCGGTGCGGCGCGGTGCGGCGGCA
The DNA here is from genome assembly GCA_021847165.1 of Pseudomonadota bacterium. Taxonomy (GTDB): domain Bacteria; phylum Pseudomonadota; class Gammaproteobacteria; order Burkholderiales; family Gallionellaceae; genus Sideroxyarcus. Next base: position 5,703 of record JAJZUH010000049.1, on the reverse strand, counting down.
GCGGCAAGGTCGAAGCGGTAGGGGCAATCGGCATCCGCTTCGCGCTTGAGGTCGAAGAAGCTTGCCAGGCGGCCGGCGATGCGGTGGCTCACCTCGATCTGGTCGGGGGCGAGTTCGTCCGGAGCGGAGACATACAGCAGCAATGCCCGCAGCAGTTCGCGCTGCGGGCTGACATGGATGACGTGGCCCGCATACGGCAGCACCATGCTCTCGGCGATCTGCTCCGATTCGACGAAGCGCTGGCACGCCGCCAGCTGCTGCCACACGGCAGGCTCGATATCGAGATAGCGCATCAGCTCCAGTTTCAGCTGTTCGCCGATGGCGCGCACCCACCTGACGCAGATCAGCGGCAGCTGCTGCCTGAACTCGGTGGACTTGTTCTTCGCTGCCTGATATTCGGCGATGCTGGCGGCATAGGCTTCGGCCAGCGCCTTGGCATAAGCGTGCACCCCCTGCCACAGATGCACGCCCTTGAAGTCCTGCAGGTGCGGCGCGCCGAGATACTGGTGCAGCAACTCCGCATGCAGCGGCAGCGCCGTTTCGTCCAGCAGCAGGATGATGGCGATGCGGACCTCGGGATGGAAACCCCTGGTGGTCTTGATCGAGTCCAGCCAGAAGGTGATGTCTCCCAGCGCCTTGTAGCGGTCGTCCTCCGGCAACTCGGCGATCAGGCGCCTGGCTTCGTCCAGGTCGAACAGGGGGTGATCCGGTTTCGCTTCAAACAGACTGAACATGGTTCGACCTTCTGCCGGTTAAACGGTGGGCCACATTATATTCAGGATGGCGCCGGCGTTGTCGCCGCTTTGCGCGGCCGCCGCGCTACAGATGCGCCTCGAACTCGGCCGCCGGCACCGGCCGGCCGAACAGGTAGCCCTGGAACACCACGCAGCCGTACTGTTCCAGCAGGGCCAGCTGGGCCGCGGTCTCGACCCCCTCGGCGATCACTTCCAGATCGAAGTTGTGCGCCATGTCGATGATCGTCTTCACCATCACGGCATCGCTGCTGTCCACCGTCATGTCGCGCACGAAGCCCTGGTCGATCTTGATCTGGTCGAGCGGCAGGCGCTTCAGGTAGGACAGGGAGGAATAGCCCGTGCCGAAATCGTCCAGCGACAGCGAAATGCCGAGCTCGCTTCGCAGCGCGTGCATCTTCGCGGTGATGACATCGATTTCTTCCAGCGCGATGCTTTCGGTCAATTCCAGCTTGAGGCGCGCCGGCTGGATGCCGTATTTCCGGATCACGGCCGCGACCTGTTCGACGAAATCGGACTGCTTGAACTGCCGCGCACTGATGTTGACCGCCAGCACCAGTTCGCGCGTCCGTTCGTGATAGCTCCACACAGAGAGCTGCCGGCAGGCCTCGTCCAGCACCCAATGCCCGATGTCGAGGATCAGCGAGCTTTCCTCGGCGAAGGGAATGAACTGCGACGGCGGCACCATGCCGCGCACAGGATGCATCCAGCGCACCAGCGCCTCGGCACCGACCGGGCGGCGGTCGCGGTCGACCTGTATCTGGTAGTAGAGATGCAATTGCCCCTCGTGGAGGGCCTGGCGCAGATCGGATTCCAGCGTGGCGGTCGCCTCTACCGAGCGCTGCATCCGCGGATCGAAGAAGCGCACGGTATTGCGTCCCGCTTCCTTGGCCTGGTACATCGCCATGTCGGCCTGCTTGATCAATTCTTCAGCCGACTCGCCGTTGCCGTGTATCAGGCTGACGCCGATGCTGGGCGAGCTGTGATGCACCTTGTCGTGGAGCTGATAGGGGCTGGACAGGCTGGCGCGGATCTTTTCCGCGATATGCGCAGCCGCCTGCGTGGCGTCCTTGATGTCTGCACCGAGGTTCTCCAGCAGCACCACGAATTCGTCGCCGCCAATGCGCGCCACCGTATCCACTTCGCGCACGCAGGACTTGATGCGCCAGGCCACTTCGACCAGCAGCATGTCGCCATAGGCATGACCCAGGGTGTCGTTCAGCGTCTTGAACTTGTCCAGGTCGAGGAACATCAGCGCGCCGCAATCCTCGTTGCGCTTGTTGGCGGCAAGCGCATGCGCGAGCCGGTCGTTCAGCAGGCGGCGATTGGGCAGGCTGGTCAGCGCGTCGTAATTGGCCTGCCAGAAGATGAGCTCGTCCTTCTGCTTCTTCTCGGTGATGTCGGAAAATTGCGCCACATGGCGGTATACGCTGCCATCCGAACGGCGCAGGATGCTGATATGCGCCATCTTGACGTAGATCTCGCCGGTCTTGCGCTTGTCCCAGATCTCTCCCTGCCAATGGCCCTCGTTCAGGATGGCCTGCCACATGTGCCGGTAGAATTCCTGGTCATGCTTGCCGGACTGCATGATCCTGGGGTTCCTGCCCCGCACCTCCTCCAGCGCATAGCCGGTGATGCGGGTGAAAGCGGGGTTCACGTCCACGATCAGGTTGTTCTCGTCCGTGACCATGATCGCATCGGCATTCGATTGATAGATCGATGCGGCCAGCTTCATCGAGCGCTCCGAATTGGAGAGCGCCTCGGACATCTGGTTGAACGCCAGGCCGAGCTTGCCGATCTCGTCCTGCGCGCCTTGTTCCAGCCTGATCGGCACGAACTGTTCCATGCTGCCGCTGAGCTGCATCGACTCCATGGTGGACTGCAGTTTGACGAGCGGCTGCATGAACCTCTGGATCAGCCAGTTGATGGCAAAGAACAGCAGGATCTGCAGCAGGATGTGCCCCAATATCAGCAGGTTCTTGGCGTGCCTGATGTTGTTGAGTTCGGCGGTCAGGTCGATGGTGATGCTGGCAGCCCCGTTCACCGAGCCGGCTTGCACATGGTGGCAGTTCAGGCAGTTGGTGCCGCGGAAATTGGTGCGGGCGATGAACGGCACCACGGCCCGCAGCTTCAGCATGCCGCGCTCTTCGCTCAGTTCGAACTGCGCCTGCTTCGATTCGATGGCGCGGCGATCCATGTCGTCCTTCACCTGTTCTTCAGGCAGGCCGGGGCCGAACTGGTCCTGCACCTGTTTGGCGCGGATGATGCGCAGTTCGCTCACGTTCTCCGATGCGCCCATCTTCCTGATGAACAGCCGGCGGTTCTCCGGGTCGGTGATCATGCCCGTCACCATCAGCATGTTCATGCCGTTGATCACTCCGTCGGCGGAGATTTCGGCGCGCCGCTCGGCCTCATCCAGAATGCCTTCATTGAACAGGTTGATGACCCAGAAGTGGGCAATGAACAGCACGACGACGAGCATCCCCTGGATGAGGATGCTGAGCTTGGTCCCGATCCCGAGAGACCTCCACCAGTTTTTCATGGCGTACCCGCCATCGAACCGCGTGTCGCCAGTCTGGCCATTTTCCCGGCCTGGATCGTGAATTTTTCTACCGGATTGCTCTCGCGCATCGCGCCGTTGTTCCGCATATGTGTATGAAAAGGATACTCCATCTTCCGCGCTTTACGCGCAAGCTCACCTGCGCTCCCGGCCCGGCCGATTGTGCCGAACGGCCAAATGCCGTTGCCTGGCGCACGCCTGCCAAGGCGCGGGGATGGACGATCGTAAGGATGGAAGACCAATTGGATTGGTCGGGGTGAGAGGATTCGAACCTCCGACTCCTGCGTCCCGAACGCAGTACTCTACCAGGCTGAGCTACACCCCGCTCATGCAGGCCAGCCGGCCTGCGGTGAAACTAAAATTGCCGCGTTGCGGCAAAGTTTGCCAATTCTAACAGACACTGCTTGTATTTAGAATCGGCAAACGCGGCGATGGCCGCGCAAGCCGCCTCGGCCTCGCGCAGCGCCTGCTGCCGGGTGAAGTCGAGCGCCCCGGTATCGCGGATGATCGCCAGCACTTCGGCGAACTTGCCCACATCGCCCTGTTCGATCGCGGCACGCACCACGCCCGCCTGTGCGCTGGTGCCGTGCCGCATCGCATGGATCAATGGCAGCGTCGGCTTGCCTTCGGCCAAGTCGTCGCCGAGATGTTTGCCGGTCTGCGCCTCGTCGGCCGAATAATCCAGCACATCGTCGATCAGCTGGAACGCAGTGCCGAGATGCATGCCGTATCTGGATGCCGCTTCTTCCTCGGCGGCGGAAGCGCGGCCGAGGATCGCGCCGAGCCGCATCGCGGCCTCGAACAGCTTGGCGGTCTTGCAATGGATGACGCGCATGTAATTGGGCACATCCACGTCCGCATCGTGGCAGTTGAGCAGTTGCAGCACCTCGCCCTCGGCGATGACGTTGGTGGCATCGGCCAGCGTCTGCATCACGCGCATCTCGCCCACCTCGACCATCATCTGGAACGAACGCGAATACAGGAAATCGCCGACCAGCACGCTGGCCGCGTTGCCGAACAGCGCATTGGCCGTCTCGCGCCCGCGACGCAGTTCGGATTCGTCCACCACATCGTCGTGCAGCAGGGTCGCGGTGTGGATGAACTCCACCACCGCCGCCAGTTCGTGCTGATGCCTGCCGCTATAACCGAAAGCCTGCGCGGAAAGCAGCACCAGCGCGGGGCGCAGGCGCTTGCCGCCGCTGTTGATGATGTATTCGCCGACCTGGTTGACCAATGCCACTTCGGAATGCAAACGGGTACGAATCACCGCATCCACCGCCGCCATGTCCGAAGCGAGTAATTGCTTGAGGTTTTCCAAAAATGCTTCCTATTCTGAATACGGAGTGTTAACCGGCGCTGTTACGCGCTCTTTTCGCAGAGCGCGCATTGTCGCATAAAGCCATCCTATCCGATAACCCGCTCCCGCCGCCGCAGATACAGGCCCATCGCCACGCCGGCCGCGCTGAGCGCAACCACGTAATGCACGGGAATCTGCGGGTCGAGCGGCAACAGCCGGCTCACCAGCACCGGCGTCAGGCCGCCGAACACGGCATACGCCACGTTATAGCCGAAGGAAAGGCCGGAAAAACGTACCGCGGGGGGGAAGAGCCGGACTGCGGTACTGGGAACCACGCCGATCACGCCGACGAAGAAACCGCACAGCCCGTACAGCAGATAGATGTGCTCCGCCGACACGCCCAATTGCCGGTACAGCAGCCAGGAGGACGCCCCCAGCGCCACGCAGCCTGTCGCCAGCACGCGGCCCGCGCCGAAACGGTCGGCCAGCGCGCCGAAGGTAATGCAGCCGATGCTCAGGAACAGGGTTGCCACACTGTTGGCCTGCAAGGCCGTCACGGCTGAAATGGCAAACAGCTTCTGGATCAGGGTCGGCGTCATCAGGATCATCACCACGATGGCGGCGGACAGCAGCCAGGTCAGCAACATGGTCAGCACGACCGCGGGCAGATGTGCCCGCACCACCGTCTTCAGGGGCAACTCGTCGGCCAGTTGCTGGCGTGCCTGCATCTCCTTGAACACCGGCGTCTCGTGCAGGTACTGGCGCAGCCAAACCGCCACCAGCCCGAACGCGCCGCCCAGGATGAACGGGATGCGCCAGCCGTCCGCCAGCAACTCGGCCGGCGTATAAGCGCGATTCACCGCCGTCGCCACCAGCGAGCCGAGCAGGATGCCGCCGGTCAGGCCCGCCGTGAGGGTGCCGCAGGCGAAACCGACATGGCGCTGCGGCACATGCTCGGAAACGAACACCCAGGCACCGGGCACTTCGCCGCCGATGGCCGCGCCCTGGAACACGCGCAGGGCCAGCAACAGCAGCGGCGCCCAGATGCCGATCGCCGCGTACGTCGGCAGCAGGCCGATGGCCAGCGTCGGCAC